>JAIVYN010000029.1:0-23027 GCA_048635425.1 Candidatus Aegiribacteria sp. | reverse complement strand
CCTGGGCCTGAAACATATACAATAACCTTATATAGTCATGCCGATGCATTTAAGGATAGCGAAGGTCATCTGCTGGACGGCAACGCCGACGATATCGAAGGCGGCGATTATGTAACGACAGTCATCGTTGAACCGACCACAGCTCGGCTGCTGTCACTTCCTGATTTTACGCGTGGACCTGGGCAAGTCGTAAACGTGCCCGCCATGGATTCCGGCATTCCTGTGAGTATCAGTGATGGCAGTGACATTCTGGCTGTTGATTTCATGTTCGATTATGACCCGGCGTTGTTAAATGTTACAGGGATTTCGCTGGCATCCGGACTGCCGGACGGCTGGGGACTTTCTTACAACCTTGGCATGCCAGGTCGCGCGGTCGTTAGGGTTTATGGTCCCACGCCTTTAGGTGCCGGTGAAGTCAGGCTTCTGGAGATTGAAGCTGATGTTCCGTATAACGCTACCTATGCGTCAGCGGCAATTCTGGGTCTCAGCAACATACAAATTAACGATGGTGCCATAGCCGCGCAAGCCGACTGTGCCGTCCAGGTCGCTGCGTACTTCGGTGACGCCACGGGCAATGGTACCTACAGCGGCCTGGATGCTGCTTACATTGCTCGTGTGTCTGTTGAACTCGACAGCGGCTTTGCAGCCTATCGGTTGAAAGATCCGGTGATTGTTGCGGATGTGACCGGTAACGGGTGGTTCAGTGGTCTTGACGCTGCTTATGTTGCACGAAAGTCAGTTGGGCTTGAGCAGCCACAAATTCCAGATCTGCCAGAAGACCTACTTTCGGGGATCATTACAGACGGCTTGGATCCTCTCCTCAGCATCCCCGAAAACATCACTGCCTACCGCGGTTCAAACATTACAATACCAATTCTTTTGGACGATTCTACTGGTTTGATGGCAGCCGATCCTGACCTGCAGTACGACACAAATATCTTTGATATTGATAATATTGGTGTGAGACAGGGTGATCTCACTCGTGATTGGAGTTTGACGGCGAAAGTAAATGATGACACCGGTCAAATCAACATGACCCTTTATAAAATCAATCCGCTAAGCGGTGGCAGCGGCAGCATTGCCGAGTTAGAATTCTTTGTTCGTGCTGATGCAGCTCTGGGTTCTACCATCATCGATCTAATGGACACCTCTGAACTCAATGAAGGGCACTTGATTCTAACACTTCAGGATGGAGAGGTGACAATACTGTCCGGAGAGGATCAAACACCTCCAACGCTACTTAGCTGTAGGCTCGATCAAGACACGGGCGTGGAAGATGATAGGCTGACTAACGACACTACGCCAGTGCTTACCTTTACCTTCTCGGAGATTGTATTCGGCGAAGATAGTGATGTTACAGTACTTGCTCCGGACTCGAGCTCTATCATCCCAGATTCTACAACTGGCTGGGGTACTGATACGCTGGTCATTATATTCAGCACACCACTGGTACTTGATGGGCAATATACCGTTATACTCAATGGCACAGGTACCATCAAAGATAAGGCTGGCAACCCGCTTAACGGTGCTGTTGATGAGGTATTGCATTTCACCCTTGATACCAGCGCACCGGTGGTAACGGTTAAGACTCTATTGACCAACGATAACACTCCGGAGCTGACAGGCACTGTTGATGATCCAGATGCTGCCATAGAGGTTACAGTTGCCGGTAGCAGCGGTAGCAGCTATTCCGCAGTCAATAATGGCGATGGCACCTGGACTCTGGCAAACGATACGATTACTTCTGCTCTTGCAGATAGTATTTATGATGTTTCGGTCAGTGCAACCGATCCGGCTGGTAATGCCGGTACGGATGCTACTACGGATGAGCTAACCGTTGATACCACAATGGTAACGGTTGATGCCGGCGAAGATGCAACCATTGACGAAGGCAGTCAATTTGTTCAGCCCGGCTCGTTCAGCGATAGCGACATTGGTGACAGTTGGACGGCGGTAGTTGACTACGGAGATGGTTCAGGTGTCCAAACGCTGAACCTCACTGGAATGACCTTCGAGTTGAGGCACACCTATGTTAATGATGGTAACTACGAGGTAATTGTGATTGTAACGGACAGCTATGGTGCAACCGGCTCTGATACATTGACAGTGACAGTCGAAAATGTTGTTCCCACTATCTCCGCCTTGTCTGTGACAACGGAGATTGATGAGAACGGTGTGGTAACGTTAACTGGGCAGTTTACCGATCCAAGTGTATTCGATAGCCACACGGTTGTAATAGACTGGGCTGATGGTACGAGCAAGACACTGATGCTGACAGTAGGTGAGCGTAGCTTCTCGGCGGAACACCAATATTTAGATGATGAGCCAAGCGGGACAGCACAAGATGACTATGTGATTGAGGTTACCATAACCGACGCTGATGGCGGCCAGGCAGTCGCCTCAGCGACGATTACGGTAGATAACGTAGCGCCATTAATCACAAGTATCTCCAGCAGCTCACCAGGAGTTGGAGATGGTGCAGCGGGCGAAGAAGTTACTTTCGCCGCGCAATTCACAGACATTGGCACGCTGGACAGCCATACAGCGATGATTGACTGGGGCGACGGCACAAGCTCATCGGGTAAGATAGTTGAATCTGGTGGTTCCGGATCGGTATCTGGCAGCCATATATATGCCAAGGGCGGCATCTATAACATCACGCTTACACTTACGGATGATGACATGGGCATTGCTATTGGAATGACAACAGCGGTGATAACTGGTATTGGCGTAGATGGTGACATTCTGCAAATCATCGGCACAAGCGGCGATGACCATATAACAGTAAATATGACTCGCGGGTGCCATAAGCAATTCAAGGTGCATGCCAACTTCCTGTCTCATGGCTGCAAGGGCAAGAAAAATGATCATGGCCGTGGTTTCAAGACGTTCGATGCCGCTGGCATCAGCAAGATTGTGGTATTAGTCGGCGATGGAAATGATAAGGTAACCATAGCGGGTAATATTAAGGTAACTGCAGTGGTAGATGGTGGTGCCGGCAACGATAAGCTAATAGGCGGTCGCGGTGCTGACATTCTACTTGGAGCCGAGGGCAAAGATAATCTCCGTGGTGGTGGTGGCCGAGACCTGCTTATTGGCGGGGATGGCTGTGACCGAATCATCGGAAATTCAGGTGAAGACCTGCTGATTGGCGGTACGACTCTCTTTGACATCGACGATTCAACACTGGGGCAGGCCTCTGTGACACTGGAACAGGAATTTAATGAGGCATTGATAGCCCTTTTAGCCGAGTGGAACTCCGAGCGAGACTTTGAGACTCGCATCAATAATCTTAAGGACGGCAGCGGCAGCGATGACCACCTTAACGATTCATACTTCCTGCAGAAGGGGGTAACAGTCTTTGATGACGGCGATCGGGACCACATGACCGGATCTTCTGGAAGGGACTGGTTCATATTATTCGATAATGACAAACTCACGGGTCTCAGAGGTCGTTGGTGGCAATGGTGGGACTATTTTTAAACAGGAACTTGATAAGGCATATTGGCCTCGAGCTTGTGATCAAAATCACAATCTTTTAGAGCATGGAAAAATCGAAATCAAACGTATTATCGATTATATCGAGATGTATTGCGTTATATATGACAACAGGGCAATGTCCGTGGTAATTCTACCCGTCGATGTCAAGTCCCTTGCTACCGATCAACTGGAATACTATATAGTTGGCCGTTAATTCAGGTACCAAACCGTTTTCCATCCTATCCCATACATCATTATCGAATACCCTTTGGTCATTGCATAATGTAACATGGCCGTCCTTGAAAAGGGCGTTGACCGCATGGTTCTTCTGTCTCTTATGGCTTATCTGGTGTTTGTGACGGATTAAGTCGGTCATATAGGGAATGTAAGGGTCGAGCAAATCGATTCTTTTCGCCGTTTCATCGGGCATGCCGGTACTGCTGTTTTTGGGAGTTTTCGGGTCTATGGGAAGATATGTATATCCCATACGCACCCATTGATTATGTCCTTGTCCGTCTAAGGCATTGAAATTCTGGGGGAGTCTGCCCCAAGGTTTAGGGCTGTTGTAAGACTCAAACTTGTAGAGTAGATTTTTATTCGAGGGACAGTAAAACACCTTCGGATCCGCTATGTAATTTCCTTCATATAAAAGGGCCAGTTTCATGGGAAGGGGCTTCCCAGCAGAATCAACAAAGAGACTTTCGCTCCGATACAAAGCATAAGAGTGAATCAACAAATACGGATTAGAATTTGTGTTATTGGAGTTATAAGCCGGCATGTTATTCTCATTGTCCGATGCGTAAGCTGTCACGGCCAAGCCTATCTGTTTTACCTGGCTGGAACAGACAACTCGCTTGGCAGCTTCCCGGACCCTGTGCATTGCCGGCAGCAGAATTCCCATCAAAAGAGCAATAATCGCAATTACTACAAGCAATTCAATCAAAGTAAAACCAACTTTGTTGATTTTCATAATGCCCTTTTTTCCTGTAAAAGCAGACCCAGCAGTACCTCATTTCCTAAGGCTAAGGACTTGTAAATAAATTATCTTCCATTTTTGGCTGGCTGCGGCTTCGGCTGGCGGTGTCAGCAAAACTCGGACTACCAACCAGTAGGCCTGCATTTTGCTTCCTTGCCAGCCTTGTCCTCGCTCAACCAAAAACGAAACCTAATTTCTTTACCAGTCCTAATGGTTGCTTATTTTGACTTTTGTTGGAGCAGAAACTGCTGGAGGCCCTGGAGGTCGTCGGTATTGAGCAGGTCAACGCCGTTCGACAGCAGCTCCCGCCAGAGCGTTTGACGTGCCTGTGTGGGTCTGTCAGGAGTCGCCCAGAATCTGACGCGTTGTCCTTTTTTGTGTGCGGTATCGACGATTTTTTTTAATTTCTGGCGTTCTTCGGCAGGCATTGGACCGGTGCCATCGTATGAGAAATGTCTTGTCCAGTTATCACTGATAACAGGGATTAGTGTCACCGGGGCGTCGGATTCCAAATCCACAAGCCTGCCGTCGCAGCCGGCATAACGGATTGGTTCTGATTTCATCAATCCGCGTGGTCGATTGCCGGACACAATGGCAATGACCGCTTTGTCGGTTCGGCCGTTTGAGTCAAAGGTGGTAAAAATGCTCTCATACTCAGCCAGCATTTTGCTGAGCACTTTGTAGGTTGCGACGGCCTCGGTTTTGATGTCAATGAACAAGGTGAACTGTGGGCCGTTAGGATAGACTTGTCCGGCGTTTTGATCTATGCGCCTGCTCAGCGGTTCAAGATAGAGCGAGCGCAGTGTTCGATTCGGCCTTATTTCATCTGAGTTGTGAGCGACGAATAAATCGCCGTCGACGAGGTGAATGTCGGCCTCAACGCTGGTAAAGCCGTGGTCCAACGCGTCCAACAGGGGGCGGTCGTGCTCATAGTCGTTATGGGCGTGTGCTCGGGGCAGAGGTTTTGGACCGGCGGGAGTTAAATTTCTCGAACAAGAACCGGTGAGAAGAATTGATATCAGCAAGATGGTTGCGATTGTAGATTTAGCTCTCATCTTATGATTACTTAGATTTTCATGAAGCAGTGCCCTAATCATGACTCATTTACTTAACACGAGTCGCTCGAAAAAACAATGGGAAAGATTCAATATGCTTAAGGCAATGAGTGGCTTTTTTGAAGCCGGCCGGCTTTGACCGAATCGACCGTCACGGTAAATTTGCCTTTTCCCTCGATGATAAATTGTACTCGTACAGCGCTCATGCCGTCGATGGTATCCAACTCCACTCGCTCGGGACGGCGTTCGACGGCCCGGACGCGCTTGAAGAACCGGTCCGTAACCTGCCCACCTGAGAGGGCACGAATGTCACCACCCTGAATAGAGACAATATCCGGCGAACTTATATGGTGCGCCACATCCTGAGCTGTTCTGGTGGGAATCAGACGCTGATTCTCGATGGTTATCCAAATCTTGAATAAGTTTTCGTCAAGCTTCTCTATCTTCATCTCGCTGATTCTGAGCAGGGGCATCATATCGGCGTGATAGAGCGTAAAAGCCATATTGCGGTGAAGCTCCTCCTCAAGCAAGAAAGATGGCGGTAAACGCCCCCACTCTTTCCTCGTCCCCCCAATTTCGATTTTGCCATAAGTTGGATGGTCATATTCCTCCCAGGGAAGGATGCCGTCGCCCATAAGCACATATTCAATAAATTCAGCCACTTGCTCATCCGAAGGCGAATCTGGGGTTTTGTACAAATTTTTGGAGGTCCATAATTCGTTTGCGAACGAAAGAATGCCCCGTCCTCCATAAAACCAATCCAACTCGTTGCCCCAAGTCGTATAGAGGTCCTTCCAAATAATCATCGAGCGGTAAAAGGGGATGATTTTTTCTCCTCGCTCGGCGATAAGTCTCAGTATCCTATCGTCCCGGCTATTCATCGCGCCGCCTTCTCGGCCCGGAGTTAGGAGAATCATACCGCCGGAATTGTGATATGACTGGGCCGCTGCGATATTGGGATGGGCCAGAACGAACTCGGCCACTGCACGGGTTTCCGGCTGCGAGAAGGGATATTCCCTGGCCCCGTATTGAATATAATCCGGCTGCCAGTCGTATGCCCAGTTGCGGTTCATGTCATAACCGCCGGGGCCGTCTTCGTTAATACGGTCGTCGCCGTCATTGTCGATTCCTTCCCAGCCAATCAGGCTATACTCTCCAGGTTCATCTGCCTTTGCCCTGACCATCAGGTATTGGGGATAATCAGGATGAGGTTTTAAGCGCCCGTGGGGGTCCTTGATACGCATTCGTGCGATAAAACCGTCCCCGTTGAGGTCCTCGCAACCATCTTCATCGGCGAGCCCATCGCGGTCGTTGTCTGTCGGTTCCATGCCGGACCGCGCGAAACCACCCCTATTAAGCCAGGAATCGCGCCCATCTGGATTGATGCTTGGTAAAAGGTAAAACACCCTGTCCTCGAGCAAAGCCGTGACTTTTTCGAGCTTTCCGTACTGGTGGCAAAGATACCAGGCAGTATAGGCTACGGTCTCAGCGGTTTGGACCTCGTTGCCGTGAATGTTGCCGTCGATATACATTCCCGGCTTGCGGTCGGGGTCTCCGACGTTAAGTGCCGTAACTTCCAGGCACCAAATATCCCGGTCCTGGGTTGACTTGCCGATAGAATAGAGGCGGGTAAGGTCGGGGAAGGCCTTGTGGAGTCGGGCGAGGATTGCCCCCAGGCCGGCATGGTCGTAAAAGCGGTTCCATGCGACCTGGACTTTGCGTTCAGCCGTGATGCCCAGCGCGGGAAAGGAATGTTTGGCCGGATTGTCGGCTCTCGGTTTGCGAATGCGAGTTTGGGCAAGGCCTGCTTCGGTAAGTATGAGGACGAGAAATGAAGTAAACAAAATAGCGATGTAAATCTTAAATTTTATTTTCCGCTTCATGATAAACCTCTGATATCAAAATATTTCTTTGCTGATTCATTCGGCGTTTGTTAACTCGATAGTTCCGGTTACCTGTCCGGCTAAAACTGAGATGACTTCGAAATTAATCTTTTTGCGGTCGGAGGACCGGATTATATATCGCACCTCTTCCATCCCGCCACTTCCCAGTATCAAGGGGATATTTGTAATTCTGGTCCCGGAAAGGAAAAATTTATCGTCCAGCTCTATAATCAGGCGCGTTGGATAGACCTCTCTTGTTGTCTGGCCCTGTGAGATTGAGGTTGGCAGGAAGCCGGTATTTTCCACCTGAATCTTGACCTCATATACGGACCGGCCAAGATGGCGGGTTTCTATCTTTCGGATGCCGATGCGTGGAAGCCGCTGCGCTACTATTGTCAGGAAATCAGCGTGTTTGACAGCGATTTGTTCAATCATCCGGGCCGGAGGGTTAGTCAGGGCGAAAGGAGAATATCCGCCGACCTCGACACGTTGATTCGGGAAATCGGGATGCTCGATTGCCTGCCATTTGACGAAGGCCTGCGGTGCATGTTCGTCAAACCATTTTAGCTCCTGTCGCTCTTTTTCATTGCGTTTGTCTTTATCATCCTTCGAACTCTTATCTTTATCCTTTCTCTGATTTTCAAGTTCGGATTCAGAGTCTTTTTCGTCCTCGGCCTGTGTCTTTTTTTCATTGGCTTTTGAAAGCTCGACAGCGATCGCAGGAGACCAAGGTTTGGCCGCGAGTGACAGGCGGCCTCGGTGGAAATACATCCAGTCGCTGAAGGTGCCGGGGCAAGAGGTGTCTTCAAGCTCTTTGTCTAATCCAAGGGTTTTTCTATATAGCTCGCCCATAGCTTTATAATAGCCCGCATCATCCTCATCAATCCCGGTCATGGGCTTTCGGCGATCGGGCGGTGGTGCGCTTTCAGGGGTCTTCAGGAGATTGTCGGCGGCACCGTAGGTCAGAATAATACCGATATTGGGGTGGTCGATAACAAAATCCGCAAGAGCCTGTGTTTCGGCCTCGCTTACCTGGTGCACGCCGGCGTCGGAAGCAAAGAATTCGAAATTGTACGGGAAGTTTCGGTTAAAGTTAACGCCGCCAGCGGCGTCTTCATTCCACAACTCATCGTGGTCGTTATCGATTCCCTCCGTGAGGTAACGCCAGGCACCAACTTCGCTTTTGAGAGGGTCAGCCTTGATGAGAAGCCGGTTGTCATTAGGATCGAGGATATATTCACCCTCCGGGTCCTCGATGCGCATCGAGGTGATTAGTCCGTCGCCGTTAAGGTCTTCGGGGCCATCTTCATCCATCAGTCCATCATGGTCGTCATCGACCGGTTTGTCACTGCGGCTTGTTTCGCATTTCGGCTCATTAAAAAAGTGCTCTGCGGCATCGGGGTTGAGTTGCGGGACAACATAAAACGTTGTCGTCTGAAGAAGTTTGGTAATTTCTGCGCCGGTTTCGTATTGCTCAAGCAGATGCTTTATCCAGGAGACAGCTATGGAAGAACCTATTAGATCATTGCCTTCGATACTCGCTATGACCAACATGGCCGGTCGGGTTTTGCGGTCTTGCTCATCGCCTTTACCCACTTCGACCAACCAAATCTTGCGTTTGCCTATTGAGCGGGCAATGCCGGCAACCCGCACAAGGTCGGGATTCTGTTCGGCGAGAGAGGCCAGATGTCTGGCAAGGGATTTGTTGTTGTGATACTCCGCAGCGGGGGCAACTTTAACGGCCATTGTGAGCAGGCTTATTAAAGCAAACAAAAACACGAATGGCTTAATTGCAAATCGAAAAAAGTGCAGGGACATCCCATCATCTCCTAAAGGATTTTATTTGACAGGTGTATAGTAACAGATTTTTCTTCTTATTGCAAGATTTTATCTGCGGAATTGGGATTGAGCAGGTTGCGAAGGTAAACGTGCTCATTGCCGTTCCAGGGCTTGGAGCAGATGTCAATATCGCCATCTCCATCCACATCTGCCGCTTTGGCTTCGTGGCAGCGTTTGCCGCTGAGGATTTCGTGTTGAATCCAGCCGCCGCCTTTGCCATCTTTATTTTCCCAGATGAGCCATTTATATGGCGGATTTTCGGTCAGGGGCCCACCGCCGGAGAAGACATCGAGGTCGCCGTCGTTATCGAAATCCGCCACGGCCAGCGAGTGAAAGTCCTGCTTCGTATGGTCGGCGGAAATCAAGTGGCACTTGAAGCTCATGCCTTTGCCCTGGTTCTGGAACCAGAAGACCCTCCCATCCACCGTGTCGGCCTCGGCCTCGACGATGTCGGGATCGCCGTCTTTATCCAGGTCACAAATCCAGACCTTTATCGCCAGACCGTAGCGGTCGGGCCGGTTGCCGCCGGGTGGTATCAGACCGGCATGCTCAGTCCACTGCAGCCCTTTGCCGTCAACGTTCTCGAACCAAACGTCGCCTCGAACGACGTCGTTGTCCCCATCGCCGTCGAGGTCGCCGATGCCCGCCGGGCCGACACCGCCGTGGATGCCGCCGCCGATTTTGTGCTCTATCCACTTGTCACGAGGATTGGCGGGTATCTCGTACCAGACGGTGACGTTGTGGTTCTTCTGATCGCTGATTGCGACCATGTCGAGATTTCCGTCGCCGTTGATGTCGGCGGCCACGTTGTCGTGACAGACGATAGTCCCGACCTCGAATGGCTCGAAAGGCTCCGTGCGGGGCTTGCCGGTATTGCGGTACCAACCCGTGCCGCAGAACTGATCGATCCACCCGTCGCCGTCGATATCGAAAGCCGTGCCACCGACGTCGGTGCGGACGCCCTGACCCAGGTCATGCCGAATCCACTTCTCCGGCCCGATGTACTCGAACCACCAGGTTCTGGCCCGCTCCCCGACCACCCAGTCGAGGTCGCCGTCCTTGTCGATATCCACAAGCGACGTCTGGCCCATTTTGCTGCCGATTTTGGCGATCTGGTGATATTCAAACTTCGGGAATTCCGCGCACGCCAATGAACAAAACAAACCAATCCCCACAATAGCAACGTATAAAGGCTGAGCGTTTCGACAATCACAAGAAAGCATCGCAAACTCCTTTTGTTAAAGTGTATGTGGATTCTATAAAATGGATTTTCAAGCTTTATTAATATAGCTGGTTTTGGCCAAGAATTGAAATAAAATCGGGTGTAATAGCAATTTTTTACAGAAATAAAGGTCGTTGTTTTTTTCTCTAAAGCGAACTTTTGTAAACAGAATTCGTATAAATTACTCAAAGCCACGGGCTGAGGTTTTTTTAGTTTCTCTCCTTTCCTCCTTGCCTCAGCCCATTTTTCTTGATTTCCGGAGCAATTGTGAGTATTCGGCCGGTGAGAAGTCTATTAGCGAACGGCGGGGATTTAACCTCTTAACTAATCCATCAATTATGTAAATTGAGCAGGAATGAAGCTTTTTTTTACGGATGGGTGTGCTTTACAAGATGAAATGCTAAGCCACTAATTCTTACATTAGGGAGGTGCTGAAATATCGCTCGGCCCTGTCGGGCAATACTGTTGTTATATTGCCGTCGATGGTTTTAGTAAGCTTGCGTGCGGCCCAGACGTTTGCGCCCGAGCTGATACCGACCAGCAGGCCGAAATCCGTACCCAACTGCCGGGTGGTCTGTATTGCGTTGTCGTCGGAGACCTCCACGACATCATCGACCATCGAAACATCGAGCACATCGGGTATAAATCCATCACCTATACCCTGAATCTGGTGCAGGCCCGGCTCGTGCCCCAATAGCGCGGAGCGGTTCTCAGGTTCGACAGCTATGATTTTTACGTCTTTTCTTTGTTCTTTCAGGAATTTACCGACGCCCTGGAGTGTACCGCCGCTGCCGACGCCAGCCACGAAGCAATCGATTTTTCCGCCCATCTGGCGCCAGAGCTCACGGGCGGTCTGCTCATAGTGCACTCGCGGGTTTTCCGGATTTTCGAACTGCTGCGGCACATAAACGCGTTTATCTTCCGCGGCCATACGCTCGACCCTGCTGACCGCACCACCCAAACCCTCTTCGTCAGGTATAAGGATGAGTTCGGCGCCGAGGGCTTTGATCAGCTTCTTTCGCTCCTCGCTCATACCTTCGGGCATTACGATTCGGACTTTATATCCCATCAGGCGGCCTACCAACGCCAGGCCTATGCCGGTATTTCCGCTGCTAGGCTCGACTATGATGGAATCTTCGGTGAGCTTGCCGTCCCGCCGGGCCGCTTCGAGCATCGCCAGAGCGACGCGGTCCTTGATGCTGCCGCCGGGATTGAGAAACTCGGCCTTGGCAAAAATTCTCTCGCCCTTCAACTGCAGCAACGGCGTATTGCCAATAAGTTCGAGAATGTTGTCCGTGAGCATGTGAATCCTTCAATTTTTATTAATTGTGCTTGAAATATTCCTGTTTAACTATAAATATTTTAATATTATGGTTGACAAAATACAAGGAAGGGGTTATTATTTAATTTGTTATCTGTTAATAATGCGTTGTTTGGAATTTTTTATTCGGCAGATATTTTTTTCAGATACAAACATTTTTTGGCAAAAATAGTATAGACTTGTATAGAGCTTTTTGATATATTGTTTTAGAGCACATTCACAGGGCTGAGGATATCTCGCTTTTTCCTCTCCCTCCGCACCTCAGCCCTGTTTCCTCCTAAATCCGCTCGGTCCAGCCGAGGTTTTTCTATCTCCATTTCCTGCCGTTGTTAATGGCAATATCGGGCAAAAACATTACTGTCTTAAATCGTTTTTCAGGAAATTTCCAAATACCTATATTGTAGTATGAATTATGGGGTATTCCGCTCGGGGAATTTTTTGCTATCACTGGATTATGGTTGTAATAAAACTAAAGAATGCCTTTGTTTTGAATGGAGTATATCCGGCCTATACGAGTATTCTCCTCACGGAACTTCTTGGTATATATAAGTTCCAACTCTCGCGATAGACCGATCTGTTTTAAAATTTCCTCCAAGGAAATTCCTTGTTCAGATCTACCAAGTAAGCCGAGCACCCTAAAAACTACATGATCAGCTGAGCAAACAAGCCAATTCTCTGAAGAATTGTATAAAAAAGCTAATGTTTCTTTTTCGCCAGGATGGATAATAACTTTATACTGTAGGTCGAACTTTTCATGGAAGGCTTTAACTTTAGATAATTCAACATCAACGATTTTGATAAGATTTTTTTCTTCGTAAGACCCAAGGTTTATACAAATATCTTCACATTCCTGGCTTGCATACTGAGCTTCTTCTGCCACTATACGGGATATAGTAACATCACATTTTGTAATGAAAACATCCCAGATTCCCAATTCGAACAGTTTGATTATAGGCCCTGCGTCAAGTAACAGAAATTGAAATTTCTTCATCCATGAAATCCTCGTTTTCCGTGAGGTACTCTTGAGCCTTTTTGTAGCTGATACCCATATATTTGGCAAACTGCATTAGAGACATTTTTCCTTCTCTCAAAGCGCGTAAGGCCAAACTACAGTATCGTTCCGGTAGCTCATCAGATTCATCTGATCGGCGTAAAGGACGTCGCGTTTTTACCTTCTTAGCCTGTTCAAGATACTTCTCAATATCTTCAACAGGTTTGTTATAGAGATATAGCATACGCCAAAGCAAAGCTTCTAACGACACACCAAATTCTCTTGCTATCTCATCCAATACCTCAAGGCTTACCAAGCCCCCTTTCCGAGCTGCTTCAATTTTATCCTTAATAATATCAGTCGGAAGTAAAAGCCTACTTGCAAATGCGTTAGCCAGTTTTTCCTCATTTTCACTGGGCTCGGGCCCTGCTCCATTTATCCTGAATATTTTCCAAGTTAATAGATGGAACAACTCGTGTGTAAGGTCAAAGTTACGACGCCATAATTTATTATCTTTGTTTAAAAGAATAGCTGCACCGAAATTCTCTGAGAATATTGAGATCGCACTACCATGAAAGGCTAAGTGAAAAATTTTTACATAGAAATGCTCTTCCAGTATTTGCTTTAGCGAAGCACTCGGTATGTCACCAAGGATAAAATCTCTTTGAAAACGTTCTGCGAGTTTGCCGGCGTGCCGATAGTCAAAGTCTTCGCACCTCACATCTAATTGTGGCAGTTTAGTTTCTTTAACTTCATCAGTAATCACTTCGAGGTTGCGATACTGTTCACAAAGCTTTCTGAATTCTGCCTCAGTTTTTTTAATTTCCTCTTTTTTATTTGGGGCAGCTCGCCAAAGCATCAACTCTTCGTGTGGCAATTCATCAGTCAAGAAGAACTCTACTGCTCTGCGGTAAACCTCTGCTAATTTGCTAAGCTGCGAAAACTTTGGTTCTCTTTCGTTGTTTTCAAAGTTACTAAGAGAGGATTTACCTATTCCGCTTTCCTGCGAGGCCTTTTCCAGTGTGTAACCGATGGATTTTCTTGCAATTTTTAATTTTTTCCCAATATCCACTATCGCACCTCTTTTTCTGAATCCCAGAATATTATACCATATAATTCGGCTAAAAGTGCCGGATTTGTTCTGAAAAAAAGAATTTTTTTAGATTTTCTTTGATATTTCTGTGATTTTAACGATTTTTTTGCGAATTCCACCACATTTAATATCTTCTGGTTGTGGTTTTTGTGGGGTGGTTGTAGTTTACGAAGAAGTATCGCAGGGCGTCTATGGGGTGGTCGTATAGGCCGTCTTTGAGCGGTAGTTCGTCAGCAACTGTGCCGGACTGTGGATAGTGATAGCACTCAATCGCCTCTATCAGGCGCTGACATCTCGGCGAGATTATAAGCTTGCTTTGGCCATCGCCGGAGCGGATCGCCCGGCGGATAAGCTCAATGCCCTCCAGAATCCCACTTCGTCTGAATCGCACTATTATTCCCATCGCCCGCAGCTCTCGAACGACGCTTGTGCCGGTAACGTCATTTACACCGGCGCCCGCCGGGTCGCAAAATGTAGCCGCCACCTGCTCTTCGGAAACCGGTGTTCGGCTTTTAATTTCATCGGCGTGCACATCAATGGTAGCTCTACTGCGAACGTATTCATCTATTACGCGTACGACGCCGGCGTCCTCCACCTGAATCCACAAACACACAAAGGGGTTTACAAACCCAAAATCAAGTGCACGGTAAAGCGGAAGATTTGAGTCATAATCAACAGGTTGAACATGTATGTCCGTGTCGAACTGGCCAAAGACCACATTTTCTCGCGAAGGTCTTTTGCAGAGCATCTCGGCCTCCCATCCCGCCCTGCTGGCGCGGCGCATCTGTGTTATGCAATCATCGATTTTCAGATAACCATTTGCTTTTTTAGCTTTACCCTGACAGTCATCCAATAAAGGATACTGTGAGCAGCTTCTGTCAGTGCAGTTTTCAATCACTTCCCATATACACCATTTGAAGATGGGCGTGCCGAACTGCGGCGCAGAGGAAACAACTTTTTGCATTAAGCCGTAAGGCCGATGCATTGTGCTGATTAGCTCCATAGCTGCTGTAAGGTTCGCGGTGCTTTGTGTAGTGAATTTGGCGGCGGCGAAAACATCTTCATCGAAAAGCTCAAGCTCGTCACAACGGAGTTTTTGAATGTGCTGGCCGCGGACACTGGTTGCCGACTGCGTGAGGACTTCAACTGCCGAACCATTAGTAAAACGGCACCTTGCTTTGAGAACGGGGCCGGCTAAAAACCGCTCGAAGCCGTTGCGTAGAAAGCTGGTTAGATATTCATACATTCTTCCGGCCTGCTCACCTGAGCCGCCGAGTATCCTAACCTGACAGTTCGGCTTAAAGATACAGTCCAGAAGCGTAACGACAGCGGCCAATTCGGTCTTTCCACCGGCACGGTTGGCCCAGATAATACAGTCAGCATTGGCTTTTCGCCGGCCAGATTCTTCCCCTTCGGCTGCGCTCAGGGCTAAAGGCTCGTTTCGCTCAGAATGGCGATTCGAATAGCTACTAAAATCTGCGGAGAAGCTGTGCCAGAGATAATCCATCGGGCTGTTGTGCTCCGGGCAGATTTTCTTGTGGGGGACATCTATGCCGAGAAAGACCTTGACGTAATTTTTAAGGTCTCGCTTTGTGCCCGGGCGAGTTCGCCTAAGCTCAGCGTAAACATGAGCCGCTTTTTGAAGGTTACTACTCTGCGAAGTCGCTGCGTAGCACGAGTCGCTGGAAGTTTGAGAAAAAGTCAGTTCTGTCATTATTATACCCCCTGATTTGAGTGTCAGTCACAAACAGAGCGCAAGGCACAGGTGCGTAAGCCCGGCCTTTTCTTTTTGTGTGTATGTGCTTTTGTTGTGGTTACGGCTCGACCGAGCTCGCCGAAGTCTGCACAAGCAGATGGCGTTCGGTGCGAGGTTTCAGATGTATTGTAAGACCCTGCTGTAATTGTTTTCCTGTGTATATTTTTTTCGAATTGTATATCAAGTCCTGAACGGCATAGCTTTTGTTGCTTTTTGCGTTGAACCATTCGGGAAACTGATTGATTCTCGGCCAGTCAAGGGGCATGTTCATAATCGTTTGATGACGCGGGCTGTCAAAGATAATTTTCCCCTTCCAGTCTCTCTTGGCGCTGATAGTTATTTTGAGAGCATCGCCATCCTGAACGGCTCCCAAAATGACATCATCCCGCCATGGACTGATAGTCAGGCCTTTTGTTTTCCAGAGACAGTACATAATCGTAGTTCTGGCGAAGTTGCCGTCACCGTGCCATCCTTCAATGATGCCATCGTGTTTTTGTATGTTCCACATAACCTTTATTTCGCTGTCCATCCATTGAGCGGCCGGGGCAATAGGTTCACGATTATAAAGGTTAATGGCGCTTTCAATGGAATCCGCATAGTCGTCAGAGCCTCCCCACTTATAATTCCTAGAACTGTAATAGTTATTCAGATTGATAAGTGCTTTGCGAACAGCCTGACGGTAGGCCTCGGTCTTGTCTATGAGATACACTGTGTAATAGCCGTTCAGAGTATAACCCCAGGTGTCGGTCAGACCTTTATCGTGCCGACCTGTTTTAGGATTAATGGAGTTATAGAACAGTCCGTGCTCGTTTCGGCCGACCTGAAGGATGCGGTCGAGCATTTCATGAATGGGTTTTTGATATGCCCGCTTTCGAGACGGCATTGCAAAGTTGACCGTCGCGTACAGCTCACACAGTCCTGAGACAATTTCACAGCCGTGGTCGCGCAGCCTGAGGCCACTTTCATTCTTTGTTGGGTGGTGTCTATCCAACAAATAATAGTCCCCAAGCCGAATGGCCCAATATAGATATTTCTTTTCACCTGTCATCCAGTAGATTCGGGATAAGGCCTGGAGCATTTCGCCGTTGATTTCCTGGCTGCGAGAGAGGATTTTTCCGTAATTTGTTTCAACGGGTGCATGCTTCCACAAATCGTCAAGTATGTTGAGCATACGTTTGGACCAGGGGCTTGGTCCGAGCCATTCGGTGAGGGGCAGCAGGCCGTCTTTGATATACTCCGAAGAGCCAAAGATGATACGAGGCAAATCGGGCTGTTGATACTGGAAGTCCTCCTTAGAAAAAGAGTATGTATCGGGCAGGTTGTCGATACGGGAAGTAAGTATTGTTTCGGCACGAAGCATATCGAGCATTCGGCCTCGGAAAAGAGAGGGGTCGGTGATGGCTGCGGTAAGCACCATAAAAGGATAATTGTCGGCGGCGCTGTCCTGAGCGTTCCAGATGTCCTTGTCCCGGTCTAAATTTCTGGGAATGAGGAGGGTTTTTGGGTCGGCGTGCTGGAGCCAGCCCTTGACGAAATTTCGGCAGCGAATAAAACCTTCATTGGCGATGCGGCCGTTCTCTGCGGCCTGCTTATAGTCCTCATCGTTTGTTTCGTTGAGCTTTCCGACACCGCGTCTTGCTAATTGTTTGAGCTTGGTTAAGTGGTTCTGATAAACGCCGCGCGGGTCAGTGTTGTATTTTTTGCACAGCGAGGCAGCCATACCGATAAGCTCGCCCATCATACCACAGGTTCTCATGACGCGGACCGTACCTAACGCCACATGGGTAACGCTGATGCATCGACCGGCCATCATCAAATTTTGTATATTGCGTGAATAGAGGCAACGGTACGGTATCGGATACGGCTTGATTTTTGGTTGCGTGCAGATGGTACGGAATTCTTCGCCCGGGAAATATTTGGAGTTTTTCGGGTCAGGGTAGTGCAGGTCTATCGACCAGGTGCTGGTTACAAAGGAATCAGGGAATCTTTTTCGTTTCTGGATGTCCTGCTGTTGCAAGATACAATCGCCGAGCAGCCGGCGGGATTCACGTTTACCACCGATGTATGCCACCCAGTCGAGCTTTCGTTTGGCGTATTTGTCTTTATTGCGACTGTGGTTTTTCTGAAAGGCCCAGTTGCCATAAATGGCCCGAAAGGCGTAATCGCGGATATACTCAAATTCGGTAATCTGGTCCCGGTTTAGTCCGGTTTCCCAGTTCCAGTCGCCTCTGGTGGCATGCTGGCAACTTTCCTCGGTGAACTGCAAAGCCCAGGGACAATCCGGAAATCTTGTTGGCTTCTTGGTTTGTGCCGAATACCACATTACAGATGTGCCCATCGTCATCTTGTCGGGCTTTTCCGGCGCCATAGATTCGCCGGTCTGATTCCTGCCTTCGCGTCCCATACGATAATCGGCCCCTGCCAGATAGCCGATGGTGCCATCACCGGTGCAATCCGCAAAAAGGGGCGCGCGGAAACGCAACTGGCTGCCGTTTATAATGTGTTTGGCGATGACCGCAACGATACGATCGGCCTGCTTTTCGACCTTGAATGCATGCATATTGACAAACAGATGAATATTTTTCTCTGCCTGTACGACGCTCATCTTCCTGCCGTCGTCATAGAACAAAGCCGGCCTTGCATTTCCCTGGTATCCGGAGTCGAGCTCCCTGACGATGTTGCCTATGGCCGGATAAGGCGGAAGGTTGATCTCGCCTCCGAGATGGACTCGGACTTCCGAGCTATTGTTACCGCCCAGAAGGGGACGGTTCTGTATCAGCGCTACCTGCAGGCCGAGCCTTGCCGCCGAGACGGCTGTGCAGGTTCCTGCTATTCCGCCGCCGACCACGACCAGGTCGAAATTGCCGGCGACCTGCGGTTCATCAGGTAAGCCAAGTGCCTTTCCGCGAAAGGCAGCCATTGGCTCACCGTCATTTGGCGGGGTAAAGCCGGTATCGGTAGTAAAGACAATCGCATCGCATCGGCCCTCGAAACCGGTCAAATCGTGCAGCGCAATAGTGTTTTGCCTATTGCTTATCTGGACAGTCCCGCCGGCTTGCCAGTGCCAGTTTGCCCCCTCGGTGCCGAATATGGTTTTGAGCAGTACACCATTGACGAGCAGTTGAAATCTGCCTGGGGCGCCCGGTGCCTTCCAGGGTGCTACCCAATCGCGAGTGCGCACCCATACGCGGTATGTTCCAGCTGCCGGGAACGATACCGCCGTTGTGGCATCTTTGACCGGCTGACCTAAGCCGTGAGCCAAAAGGTACGGCGAGCCCATCTGGTCCATAAACTGCTGGTCAACCACCCAGCCGCCGAGGTTCTCAAAGCACTCAGCTTCGACAAGGATGGTCTGTGCCTCGGCTAAAGAGGTAAACGACAGCAGTAAAGTTACAAATACCAACGTGCTGAAAATAGAGATTCTATTTTTCATTTTTAACGTTCTCTCCTGTATTAACGACACCATTGTACGTACAGCATTGTTTATCGGTCAGATACTTTATGAAGTTAACCTTTTGAGCGCAGAGAAGATCTCGGGGTTACAGTTTAAAACCCCATATTCACTTTTCAGTATTGCTAAGAGCCATTTAGTTCGACTGGATACTTCTGCCAGGGTACAGCGCCTGCTTCAATAATATGGTTACGCAGAGCGGTAAAGAGTTTCCGATACATTCTGTGCTTTTTGTCCAGCGGATGCTGCTCCTGGGGGTCGTCCTTGAGGTTATAAAGCTGCAGCGGTTCAAAGGGATTATTCTGGACGAGCTTGTAATCGCCGTAGCGAGCCGCGTAATAGGTTCGTCCGCCATAATTGCCACCTTCACGACGCACCCAGAACAGGAAACGGTCTTCTGCAGGCTGGTCCTTACCGAGCAACATCGGCAAGATGCTTCGGCCATCAATCTTGTGAGCTATATCAGCGTCCGCTGCCTCACAGATAGTCGGAAACAGGTCCATGGTGAGGGCGACGCGATTACTTTGTGAGCCGGGTGATATTCTGTTCGGCCAGACGGCGCACATCGGCACGCGGATACCGCCTTCGTACATATCCTGCTTGCCTGCTCTTAGAGGCCCGTTGTTAGCTCCAACATTAAGCTGGCCGCCGTTGTCGGAAGTGAAAATAACCAGGGTGTTGTTATTTAGGCCGGAGTCTTTCAGAGCGGTAATTACTTTGCCGATGCCGTCGTCGAGATGTTCGATTAGTGCAACGAGCTTTGCGCGTTTGTTACTAATGTTGGGTTGGCGGTCCCTGATGCGCTGGAGCCAGTCAGCCGGCGGCTGGATTGGCGTATGCGGTGCGTTATAGGCAAGGTACAAAAAGAACGGCTGGCCGGACCCGGAACGCCGGCGAATATAATCGATAGCCCACTGCGTGAACAAATCGGTAGCGTGTCCTTCCGGGGCGATTTCCTTGTTGTTGAGCCGCATATAGTTGTTACCATGGCGACGATGTTTGTAGTAGTCGTCCATCATATCGCCGAGGAATCCGTGGAAGTAGTCGAAGCCCCGCTCGGTGGGGGTATTGGGTGAAGCAAGGCCGAGGTGCCATTTGCCGACGATCGCGGTGTGATATCCGGCTCGACTGAGCAACTTCGGCAGCAGTACCACCTGGGGAGCCATATAACCCCAGTTGTTTGTCAGGTGTGTGCGGATGACGCCTGGGACTCCGACAAGGTCAGGGTATCGGCCACTCAACAGTGATGCACGTGTCGGCGAGCAGACAGGACAGTTGGCGTAAAAGTTGTTGAACCGCATACCGGATGCGACAAGCTTGTCAATGTTTGGCGTTTTCATATCTTTTGCGCCGTAGCTTGACAGGTCACCGTAGCCGAGGTCATCGACAAGAATCAAAACGATGTTAGGTTTGTGAGCCGGTGACACTTCTCTGGCCGGAAGCCACCCTGGTGTTGCCAGTGCTGCCCCGCCAAGACCTATTGCCCTTAGAAAATCGCGTCGAGTGTAATTGAACATAGTCATAAACAGTTAACTTTCGCACTTTTTGTAAGCATTTAAGCTGCCGCAGCTAATGCTTCGATTAAGAACTCGAAATTTTTGTTATGTACGAACTTTTTACCGAACATACATTTAATTCTATCCCGCCAAAGTACACGGCGAAGGCAGCTCAACGCATCTGCAAAGCTCGGAGTAGACTTGCCCGGATACCACGGCTGAACAAAAAAGTATCTCCGCCTCGATTTTTGCTGAAGATACCACAGCCAGATTGCAGAATAAAGCCACAGACTCAACGCGGCCGCTCGCTCGGGGCCTTTGCGTTTCCAAGTCTGAGGTTCCTGGCCGCCTATAAACTGCTTGGTATTTTTGAAAGTATCCTCGATGCTCCATCTGCCTGCGAAACCGTTTATCACCTCGGCAGCAGTAAGACTCAAATCCGTGGTAAAGAAAAAGTCGTCTTTCTCTTTGCCTGTCGGGTCTCGACTGATTACCAGAAGCACAGGTTTCTGCGATACTCTGTACCATACAACTTTCCTGGTATATATAAGGCGTTTTCTGCTCTTGCCTCGTTCGCAGGTCTTGACAAGCTTGAAGTTGTGAATTCTTTTGGCCATCTGTTCGGGAGCAGGCAGCTTTTTGCCTTTCTTGCGAGGTCTGCCTCTTTGCTTTTTTCTTTTCTTGCCGAGCAAATCGTGAATATTTGCGTCCCGACGCATACGCGAAATTATGTGAGTGTTGGCTATATCCTTTCCTGCCAGAGAAGCGTAAAAACCGTCCGCACAACACAGAAAACGCCTTTGAGGCAGCCAGAGGGCAACTTCCGTGAGCATCTGGCTGGCCAGTTCTATAAGAGTCGGCCCGTTCTTTCGGTGAACTCTCATATTGATTGGCAGGCCGAGGGGTTCGCCACCCCAGGGCGGATTTACTCTCAGCGTAAGCACCACCAGGTTCAAGCCCCAGGCGTGGACTACACTCGCACCGGTCGAACGCACTGCGTCCCGCCACCAGCCTGCACCATTGACTTTTCTGCCACTGTGATGAAACAAGGTGTCGTCCAGATCGGTAGGTATTACACCGGTTGGGTAAAATATTCTGGCCAGCAGAATCGTCAAAAGTCTCCACAACTCGCTCATTGCCCAGGAAGCATCCGGGAAAAACCGATGATAAGCATCGTGAGCTTTCTGCCCAGCTGGGTCTGCGAATGGCAAAATGCCGGTGATGGTATGTTTTGCGGTGCAGAGAACCCATCCGGTTATGAGATTGAGAAAAATTTTTGTCGTGGGGACCGTGAATATTGGGAAAAAGTATTGAATTATCGTATCCCATGTCGAAATAACAGTTGTACTCATGCCAACCTCCCTGTTTTATTTTTATTTCCAATAAAGACATCGGAAGGTTGGTATGTTTGTATTGAAAAATCATTAAAATCAGCCGCCTAAAAAGTGCGAAAGTTAACATACAACAAACTTAAAAAAATTCTCGCTTGGCAGCCAAAATCGGCTATAATAATTCATAAACGCCATTTTAACAGCGTGAACAGTTGCCAAAAAGGCAAGGTAGGATTATGCACAGGAAAATAGGATTCACATTAATAGAACTTTTAGTGGTAATCGCTATTATTGCAGTGTTGGTGGCGATATTGATGCCAACTCTAAATCGGGCCAGAGAACAGGGCAAACGTGCAGCTTGCCTGAATAATCTCAGACAGCTGACCTTGGGATGGATCTTGTATGCAGATGACAACGACGACAAAATCATCTACGCCAGGGTGCAAAGCACAACCGCCTGGGTGTTATGGCAAGGTTTCGGGGTTTCCGAAGAAGAACGAATGGAGGGCGTCAGGTCAGGGATGCTGTATCGCTACTGTCCGGATGTGAAGCTCTACAAATGCCCAACAGGGATCCGCGGAGAGGTAGTAACTTACGCCATAGTGGATGCAATGAACGGTTTCGATTGGGTTAGGGAGGGGGTGACGCTTCCGAAAGGCGTTTACATAAAATTGCGGTCCGAGATTCGCCAACCCAGCAGACGCATAGTATTCATTGACGAAGGCCATCTGAGTCCGGATAGCTGGACGATTTATTATGACCGGGCGCAATGGTGGGACGGGACGCCGGCTCGGCATGGGGACGGTACGAATTTCTCATTCGCCGACGGACATAGCGAGTACTGGAAATGGAAAGACCCACGCACAGTGGCTCGTTCTAAAGGGGAGTCAACCGCTACTGTACAGCCGGACAACCCGGATTTGCAGCGGATCCAGAGAGCGTGCTGGGGGAAGCTCGGCTACGAGCCCAGCGATTAAGTTGATTGCTCATATCCCGGCGCGCCGGGATCCCGACTTTATTTGTTTCTTGATAGGGGATGCGTAATGAAACGTTATTGTTTTGGCGAAAACTTCTGGGCCCGGTGGCCCTGGATGTCGCCAAGGTAGAGATTGCCCTGTGAATCGAATGCGATG
>JAIVYN010000028.1:0-23139 GCA_048635425.1 Candidatus Aegiribacteria sp. | reverse complement strand
TGGAAAGTCCGTGTACATAGCGTTTGAGGACGTTCTTATCGTCCGCTCTCCGCTGAGCAGCAGTGAGGGAAAGCTAATTTCATTTTCTTTCGTTGCCATTAGAACCAGCGTCCCGCCTTTTTTGAGGATTTTCAGTGATTCGAGAATACTTGCCGATGTCCCAACCGTGTTAAAGGCGAGATTAACGCCCTGGGAATTCGTTTGTTCCATAACAAGGTCGTAGAGGCACTTCGAGCCGCTGCTGAGATTCAAAGGATAATCGACACCGACTTTTTCCGCGATAGTAACATTCTCAGCGGCGATATCAGTAATGAAGGTCCGGGTCGCCCCGTAAACCTTGACAAGCTGTGCTATCAGCAGGCCGATGGGGCCGGCCCCTAAAATGGCAGCTTTATCCAGCGGCTTTGGCCGGCCTACATCCACGGCATGAATGGCGGCAATCAGAGGGTCAAAAAACGTGGCCTGGTCAGCGGTTACGTTTTCGGGCAGCTCAAAGAGCTGACTGGCGAACGCAGGGCAAAACTCCGCCATACCACCGGGATAGAAGTCCATTTCACCCCACCCTTGTCCGTGGCCAAGGTGTTTTGTGTAGTCGCACAGATTTTCCTGCCCGTTTCGGCAAAAGTTACATCTCCCGCAGCTAATAAAAGTATTAACGCCGACACGCTTGGCGAGCAGATGAGTATCGGATTTGTCGAAGACCTCGTGGACAACACCGGTGAGCTCGTGCCCTAAGATGATGTTCGGCGGGTTGTCGATATGACGGCCGAGTGTCTGCTTGCTCCAGGGGTTCTCGCCGTGGAAGTAACGAACGTCACTGCCGCAGATACCGCATTTGGAGACCTTGATTAGCACCTGCCCGGCTGAAAGCTGCGGCTTTGGCACGGCCATTAATTCGATCTGCTCAGGAGATTTTAAAACGAGTGCTTTCACTGAATCATTCCACACCGCTGTTAATAAAAACGTTTCTTGTTTTGTTGTTCAATTAAAATTTCTTTCTCGGGCCTATCGCGTATGTCGCATTGCGTGAAAAAAGAATTTCTATTTCTCCCACGGGGGCAATTCCGGCAGGTATCCATCGAATTCTGCTATCACCTTTTGCTCATATTCGCCGGCGTATTCACCATTCATAAATTTATCAAATGCCTCATCATGGAACCGCTTCCACGATTTGACCTCGTCGCCGGGATTTATGGGATAAAACAGGGCATCGTTTGCCTTGGCGGCCTTCATATCCCCCGGTGCATCGCCGACCATCAGGACGTGGTTCTTTTCGTACCTGCCCTTCGTGGCATACTCAAGGTGCTGGGCTTTTTTGCCCATTTCCTGGCCGGCTATAACCTCTACGTATTTGGCAATGTCGTGTTCTTCCCACTCACGCGCAAGAGCCTCGCAGGGCGTCGCCGAGACAACGATTACATCAGCCAACGGCTGGATTTTCTCTAAGCTCTCACGAACAAACGGAAACGGCGGCATACCCTTGACGGTTTCTCCGATAGCCCAATTGACTCGCTCGCTCCAGGCAAGCGCATGTTCTAATTCACTTTTGACCTCCGGGTCCGAGGCCTCATCGATGGCCTGCTTTAAACCATCGTTGCTTAGCAGACTATCGGGGTCATCGACCCAGGCGAAGTAGTGCGGATATTGCGGGACCTTAAAGTCTCTTGCCTTGGTCATCGGATGCGACGGCAAAAGCTCTGCTATGATGCGCTTGGCTGTTTTGTGTCGGTTGCCGCCGCGCGTTTTGGAAAACAAATCGGCAAAGTCCTTACATTCGCGTGCCGCCTGAGCCACCGGCTGCAACCCAAAGTAGGCAATCAACCACGGACAAAAACACTCCCGCTGTTTGATTCCCATCGTATCGAACGCACAGCCGTCCGAATCAATGCCGACAAAGAATTTGTGTTTCGGTTTGAAATCCTTTAGTGGCTGTGCCCGGTCAACGTCAGTCATTTTGCTCTCCTGTATCGTATTTCGTATTATTGTGTTGTCTCACGCATCACGCAATACGCAAGCTTGTCCTGAGCGTAGCCGAAGGGACGCATCACGAATTAGACTCCGCTAAAAGCCGAGAATCCGCCGTCAACGGGCACGACAACTCCCGTAACAAATTTCGCTCCATCGCTTATCAGCCACATGACCGTTCCGAGCAGCTCTTCCGGCTCACCGAATCTTCCCATCGGCGTATGGTCGATAATTGTTCTGCCGCGGGCGGTCAGCTCGCCGGTTTTTTCATCGGTCAGGAGGAACCGGTTTTGTTCGGTCAGAAAAAATCCCGGCGCAATTGCATTGACGCGAATGTCTTTGGAATAATTCTGGCAAACGTGCACTGCTAACCATTGTGTAAAGTTGCTCACGGCCGCTTTGGCCGCTGAGTATGCGGGTACCTTGGTTAAGGGACTAAAAGCACACATACTGGAAACGTTCAATATTATACCGCCGCCGTTTTTAGCCATCTCTCTGCCGAAAACCTGGCTCGGCAGTAAAGTCCCGATGAAATTCAGCTCGAAAACAAACCGAACTGCCTCACTCGGCAAATCGAAAAAAGATAAATCCGGCGAAGTAGTTGCTTCTTTCTTGTTCCCGCCGGCCCCGTTAATCAATATGTCGATTTTGCCTAATTCGGATGTGATTTTCTCGTATGCACTCACCAGACTTTTTTTGTCTAACACATCACATTTAACCGCAACGGCCCGGCCGCCGTTGGATTTAATTTCATCGGCGATCTTTTCTGCGGCCGTTTCGATTAAATCCAGAACAGCGATCTTTGCACCGGCATCACCGAGCGCCTTGGCCATCGTCCCGCAAAGAACACCGCCGCCTCCGGTAATCACTATCACTTTGCCTTTAACATCAAACAGTTCTTCCATCTTTTATCTCCTTTTTGTAGACTACCGAAAAGTCTTCTGCAAAATTGAGGTTAGGCATACTTTGAAAAGAAAAAATTGTCTTTTAATTTTTTCTTTTCAAACAATAAACTATTGCCCATCGAGCAGCTATTTGATTATTTAAGAAATCAAAAACCTGATTTTTTAAAATAATATATGCCTAACCTCAATTTTGCATAACTCTATAGCCCACTAAAGAAAACTATAAATATTTTGGCAGTTTTTTCTCCAACGGTTTACGCTCGAATCTCATAAACACCGGCAGACCGTCCTCATCGATTCTTATGGGCGCTTCGCCCTGAACTAAAGGCCGAACGTAATCACGCATCGCATCGGTGATATGGTTGCCCTTATCGTTTATAAACTCAGCCGGCACCTTCTTTTCACCGTTGGCCACATCTCTTAACTCTGCAAGCCCTGTTGTGCATTTATATTGTGGACCTTCTTCGCGAACCAGAGTAACCATTTTGCCGTTCACACCTTTGATGGCGTTTTTCACGGCCATCTGCCCGCACATATATGCCTCGTTGACGTCGGTCAGCGATGCAAAGTGCATAGCGCTTCGCTGGTTGGTGCCGAGCTTATTGAAGCGGGCCTTTATGCCTACTTCTTTTTCTATCACGGCTTTGAGCATCTCAGCGACACCGCCAAGCTGAACATGCCCGAAACTGTCTTTGCCGAATGCTCCCTTGTCTGCGGTAACGTATTCGCCCTTATCATCTTTGAGTCCTTCGCCCGCGACTATAAAGACCCTGCCCAATCGTTTCAGCACTTCCTTGACATCGCTGACGAATTTATCGAAGGAAAAGGCCGCTTCCGGCATATACACAAGATGCGGTGCATCTTCTTCACATCGAGCGGCAAGACCCGTCGCCGCCGCTATCCAGCCGGCGTTTCTTCCCATAACTTCGAGAATCGTGCAGGTGTCCGTCGTATAGAGTGCCTCGGTATCTCGGCCGGCCTCAGCAGCACACGTTGCCACATATTTTGCCACGCTTGGGTACCCCGGGCAATGGTCGGTGCAGGCAAGGTCGTTATCGACCGTCTTCGGAATGCCCATACAAACCAGCTCATAGCCGGCATCTGCGGCTAACTTGTTGACCTTATCGGCTGTATCCATCGAGTCATTACCCCCGGCATAGAAAAAGTAACGGATATTGTGGGCCTTGAAGACGTCGAGCACTCTTTCGAAATCCGCTTTGGATTCTTCGAGTGACTTTAGCTTATATCTGCACGAACCAATGGCTGCCGCAGGTGTTTGCTTGAGTGCCTCGATGGCCTCGGGCTTTTCAGCCGAAATATCGAACAAATCTTCCTTAAGCACCCCTAATATGCCATTCGTTGCCCCTATTACGATGCCTATTTTACCGGATTTCATCGCTTCCTGGATTACACCGCAGGCACTCGAGTTAATTACCGCCGTAGGCCCGCCGGACTGTGCCACAATAACATTAGCTTGTGAATTCATTGCAACTACTCCATTACTTACTGTTTTTCTATCTGATAAGCTTTGCGTTTTTAATGGAATACTGGGTGGCACCCTCAAACCCTGGCCTGAGCTCGCCGAAGGCTTGTTTGGGGGTGGCTT
This sequence comes from Candidatus Aegiribacteria sp., assembly GCA_048635425.1. Taxonomy (GTDB): domain Bacteria; phylum Planctomycetota; class Phycisphaerae; order Sedimentisphaerales; family Anaerobacaceae; genus NIOZ-UU13. Next base: position 18,663 of record JAIVYN010000028.1, on the reverse strand, counting down.
CAACCAATAATGTTTTGATTAAATCACCAATCTTTGGCAGAATATACAAAAGGCCGGTTGCGATTTCAACTGTTTTTAATTTTGAACTTAAAACCCAGGATTAAGGCCTGGTAACTAACATTAAAAGGCCAATTTTATGTCTGAAAATGCGAACGACAAATGCAAGAGGGTTCCCGCCTTGCGGGGTCCCAGGATTTCCTGTCGTCTCGAAGTGCTGCCTGGCGACCGGGTTCTCGACAGACTCAACGATGCGGCCAAGTTTGGTTTTGATGCAATCTCGCTGCCGGGCAGATTCTTAAATGACTACCTTGACGAGCTGCGCAGGTGTCTGTCCGATAGTCCATTACCACTTGTCTCAATGTCCCTCGGATTTTCAGGCTCACTGCTTAATCCCCACAAAAAAGTGCGGGAACAGTGTCGGGACAGTTTCCTGAAATTATTTGATATTTGCGCGGAATTGGGCGTAGATAGCGTCAATGTACCGCCGGTACTCATTCAGGATAATCCGGACCGAATCACCGACCCGGGCCCTTACGCCACGGTTGAACAGGCCCAGGATGCCCTGCTCATCGAGCAGTTGCCCGCCCTGGGCGACCAGGCGCAGGAAAGGGGGCTGATGTTTCTGCTTGAACCGGTTAATCGATATGAGTCGCAATACCTTAACACCATTCCTCACGCCGCTAAACTGTGTGAAACTCTGAACCATGACCATATCGGGCTTACCTGTGATTTCTTTCACATGCAGCTCGAAGAGTTGAGCATCCCGGAATCACTCTCCAGAGCCGGCAGGTGGATTAAGCACGTACACGTAGCCGAGAATACCCGTGTCGAGCCCGGCCCCGGTTCACTGAATTTTACGCCCGGCTTTCAAACGCTCAAAGAGATGGGATACAGCGGATTCATCGAATTGGAATGCCGCAGGCTCTCCGGCCCGGCAGAGAAGGTACTTCCGAAATCCGTCGAATATCTCCGGAGACTGTGGGAGCAAGCCTGAAAATATCACAATCGGAGATTGTATGGGCGGTTCGCGAACCGCCCCTGCCTACTTTGAGATTTGTCAATGGCCACTTTGATTTTGCTGATGACCGCTCTTTACAAACCCGGCAATGATTAGTATCATAACCGACGGTAATGCCGATGTAGCTCAATGGTAGAGCACAGCTTTCGTAAAGCTGAGGTTGAGGGTCCGACTCCCTCCATCGGCTGTTCTGTCTCGATGCGAGTTTGCTTATTACCAGAGAGTGCTTATGGAAACTCAAACTGAATCGAATACACCAAAAAAGATTCTTGCTGGCAAATTATGTATTGCTGCATCTATATCGATACTTCTCGGTATCGGCCTGTTCTTTCTTTTTGATTTGCATGGCGGGGATGGCTCCTTATCTATGGTGATTCTCGGTCTCGTCGTTCCATTTCTCGGATTATGTGCTATTATAGACATACTCTCCAAATGGCGGTCCGTTACAAATCCTGATGATTCAAAAAGTGAAGGCCTGATCCTTAAAATAGCCGACAGATTCCTTTTGGCCGGGTTTCTTTTCGCTATGGTTTCTCTTGTGCTTGAAATCCTGGTTATTTATGTCGGAATTATACGAACTGATGTCTTACCTACTTTACCGAGTATCTGGCTTATCATAATGGCACTGCTGTCTTTGATTATGAGTTGTATTTCCTATAAGCTTTTCACAAAAACTTCCGTCCGAATCTTGTCGCGTATTGGTGCTATTTTTGCAATCTTTGTTGGATTGCTTGCAATTGGAGCTGTACCTTGGGCAACTAATTTCGGCTCTTATTATTTTCAGCGCATCGAATATTCAAAAATAACTGAGACTTTTACAGGCGAATCCACCTCTCTTAAGCAGACATCAATCGTTCCGACACTCGATAGTCCCTGCCCGAAGAATAAAAATGTCATCTGGTGTTCATCGTTCCAGTTGGCTTGGAATCAAATGAAAGATGACGTTATTAGTGCCCCTATTCAGGTTGTTGGCGCCGAGGTTCTTGCAGCTCGCCTGAATGTTGCAGAACAGTCTGCCGATGATCTCGAATCCAGATCGTTCTATGTCGCGGCAGGCAGGATAAATCAGGGTATCATTAACAGAATCGAAAAGGATATGGCAGCTAAGTTCCCATCACATTCCTTACCGGACTTCAGTTATATTGCTGCTTATCCCAAAGGTCTTCTCGCATATTCCTACCTCATTGCCAATGTGCCGTTCGAATATCCGTATCGCCAGGTTGAAGATGATTTTATCTTCACCGATTCGAATGGCATCGAAACGAATGTTGGAGCCTTTGGAATTTGGGGGCATGAAACGCAATACAAGCGCATACGCGAACAGGCGGAGATTTTATACATCCATGAAGATCGTAACGAGCATAATCCGGAGCATCGATATAAGGAATTTGCTGTTGATTTATGCAAACACAGCAAGCCATATCAGGTAGTGGCTGCTGTGATTGAGCCAAAGGACTCTCTGGCTCATACACTCAGTTATATACGTAATCAGATAGCAGATTTCAAGCAAACAGACAATCATGAGAAAATGCGTTTTCTTGGTAGTGTAGATGTTCTTATAGCGCCCGAAATGTTTTGGCAGATAGACCACCGTTTCGATGAGCTTATTGGAAAAATGGTTTCAAATGCTAATCCTCCTATGCCCATAATCGAGGCGAAGCAGATGATAAAGTTTAAACTTGATCGTTACGGTGCGATATTGGAAAGCGAAGCTCAGATCGCTTTTGGTGGTAGTCCAATATGTCTCAGATTCAATCGGCCTTTCCTTGTATATATGAAAAAACGTGATTGCGAACAGCCTTTTTTCATAATGTGGGTTGACAACGCAGAACTTCTTAATACAAAATAGGATTGTTTTTTTCACTTTCTATTAGGGTGTGTGATTTACAAAATGTTGGAGTCGAAATATCAAAAACTACAGGATATCCTTAGAGAGCTCCGCAAGATTGCTGTGAGGTATTCCGGTGGCTTGGCAAGGAGTTTTCCTGTGGTAGGTGATTATCTTCGAAAGAATTTCTATTGGTGTATATTTTGGGGAATTATTCTTCAAATCGCTGGTAGCCTTCTCCGTCCAGTACATAACTATCGACAGGAGTTTACAATTCTGACTACTTTCATGACTACGTTCAGCTACTTATTTTTACTAAGTGGAACAGCACTTTTGCTGCTTGGTTTCTACTTTTATGTAAAATCAAAACATCGACGCTCAATATGGTGTTTATTCGCATTTCTTCCAATAATCGGATGGATTGTTCTTGTCCTGCTCGAGGACAAAAACCCATTTCCTTTATCTAAAGAAAATTCTTATGGAAAAAACTATTTTCAAAGATAAATATATCTTACTTCAACAAATTCTCAGGGAGCTGGGTAAAGTCGTTGTGGCATACTCCGGCGGTGTGGACAGTACCTTTCTTCTCAAAGCGGCTGTCGATACACTTGGTGCTGAAAACGTCCTGGCCTGTATCAGTGCCGGAGTCGCCGAACCTTCAAACCAGCTTGCCCGTGCTCAAAAACTCGCCGACCAGATAGGCGCCCGCCTACAAGTCATTGATACCGATGAGCTATCCGACCCAAACTTCACCGCCAATAAAGCAGACCGCTGCTTCCACTGCAAATCACATATTTGCAAAATCCTGTTGGACATCGCGAAAGAGCAGGGTTTTGACCACGTTATCTTCGGCACAAACTATAACGACCTCGACGACTTTCGCCCGGGCAACCGCGCAATGAAGGTCTTCGGTATCCGCTCACCGTTGGCCGAGGCACAGCTTACAAAAGACGAAATTCGCCAGCTAAGCAGACAGCTAAACCTGCCCACCGCTGATTTACCTTCGTCTCCCTGTCTGGCCTCCCGAATAAGCTATGGCCTGGAAGTTACTGAGCAAAGACTAAAACAAATCGACCAGGCTGAAGAGTTTCTGCGAAGTCTTGGCCTGGTGGAATTTCGCGTTCGCCATCACGACACTATTGTTCGCATTGAAGTTAATCCGCAGGATATTGAGAAAATTACGACCGAGCCGCTTCGCTCACAAATAGTGAAAGAATTGAAATCCCTCGGCTTCAAGTTCGTAACCGTTGATATGCAGGGCTTCCGCTCCGGCTCGCTGAACGAACTGCTCTCGGAAGACGAAAAGCGTAAAAGTCTTTAGCCGAACAGGCTCAGGAATTTTAAAACCAAATTTACAAGTTGAGGAGTAAGCTATGTATTACAGAAAAATTTCCATTGTGACGAAAGCATTTATTCCATTAGCTGTTCTTTTAGGATTATGGATGCTTTTCAATTTATGTTCCTGTCAGGACCTCGCAGGTGCCGATTCAAACCGGACCCGAGCAGACGCTCTGGAGTTACGCGTGATGAGTTTCAATATCCGCTATGGCTCCGCTAATGATGGCGAAAATCACTGGAAAAATCGCCGCGAAATGGTTTTTGACGTCTTCCGTAATCATCGTCCCGATATTGTGGGTTTGCAGGAGGCTCTGGATTTCCAGATTGCCGAAATCCGCAAAGCAGTTACCAAATACGGCCAGATAGGCGTTGCCCGTGAGGACGGCAAGACCGAAGGGGAATACTCCGCCCTCCTCTATCGGCTCGACCGTTTTGACGTGGACGAATCGGGAACCTTCTGGTTTTCCAATACTCCGGAAGTCCCCGGCTCAAATCATTGGGGCAATGCCTGTGTCCGAATCTGCACCTGGGCAAGATTTGTCGAAAAGAAATCGGGTAAGGCTTTCTACGTCTTTAATCTTCACCTGGACCATGTTTCCCAGCCGTCCCGCGAAAAAAGTGCCGTCCTGTTGGCCCAGCGTGTTAACCAGCGAAAACACCGGAACCCATTTATAGTAACGGGCGATTTCAACACCGGCGAAAGCAATCCGGTTGTAATGTATCTGAAAGGCAAGACCACACTCAGCGGAGCAGATGGACGCGAATCCGAAAATCCTGTTCCAATGGTCGATACGTTTCGCGTACTGCATCCCGACATCAAAGATGTTAGAACCGCCCACGGATTCCGGGGAACCCGAAAAGGCAATAAAATCGATTATATCTTCACACCGTCGAATGTGAAAGTGCTCGAAGCACAAATCCTGTATGACAACATCGATGGGCGTTACCCTTCCGACCACTTCCCGGTTACCGCCACACTTCGTCTGCCTGCAAACAGCAAACACTAAGGCAGGAGAGCTGCGTCGATTTCTTCTTGCATTTGTCTAAGCTTACTGTTAATTTAAGATTGAAATAAAACAACAGGATGTTAGTTTTTACAAAACAAGGAAGTAGTGAGGATGGATATTGTAAGCAGTTTTAAGGAGAAAGTAAGGGGGAAAAATCTATCAGTTGTTTTGCCGGAGGGTAGAGACGAGCGGATAATTCAGGCCGCCCGCATACTCAAGGACCAGGACATTGCTCAGCCGATTGTGCTCGGAACACCCGCACAAATCGAAGCGGCGATTGAAAAAGCCGGCGTGAATCTCGATGGTATCGAAACCATAAATCCGAAGCAGAGCGAAAAGCTCGACTCTTATGCTGAAAAATACAGCATCCAAAGAGAGGGCATTTCTCCAGCCGTAGCAAGACATATCGTCGTCAAGCCGTTGTTCTTTGCAGGCATGATGGTGGCTTGCAACGATGCCGATACCGCCGTTGGTGGCGCTGCCAGTGCAACCACAATCCTTATTCAGGCCGGTGTCTTGACCGTAGGTTTGATGCCGGGAATCAAAACTCCTTCCAGCTATTTTCTTATGGTTATTCCCAGCTTCCTCGGAGAAAAAGACAAGACCTTCATTTTCGCCGACTGCGCCGTTAACATCGACCCTTCAGCAGAGCAATTAGCGGACATAGCTTTGGCTTCTGCAGTCAGCGCAAGGAAAATCTTAGGCCAGGAACCTCGCGTAGCTCTGCTGTCCTTCTCCACCAAAGGAAGTGCTTCCGGTCCAATTGTGGAAAAAGTCAGGGAAGCTCTCAAAATAGCCCGGGCACGGCAGCCCGGTTTGGCTATCGACGGCGAATTCCAGGCCGATACCGCTATTGTTCCCAGAGTAGCTGCCAAAAAAGTTAAGGATGAAAGTGCCGTTGCAGGAAAGGCCAATGTCATTATTTTTCCCGACCTCAACTCAGGAAATATTGCTTACAAGCTCACACAGTATATGGCTGACGCCCAAGCCATCGGCCCATTCCTGCAGGGATTTGCAAAACCCATAACGGACCTCTCAAGAGGTGCGAGCGTTGATGACATCGTTGCAACAGTAATACTGACTTTAGGCCAGTTGTTGGAGAACACGAACAATGAAAGTACTCGTCATAAATGCAGGTAGTTCCTCGGTGAAGTATTACCTGTACCAGATGCCCCAGGCCGAAGTTCTCGCCCATGGGATCGTCGAAAGAATCGGAGAGGAAACCTCTGAACTTTCTCACTTTTTTCACGGCAAAACCTACACAATACCGACAAAGGCCGAAGACGTCGAAAAGGCAATGGAGCTTATATTGGAAACGCTCGCCGACAAAGAAGTGGGAGTTTTGCAGCAGTTCTCTGAGATTGGTGCCGTCGGCCACAGGGTCGTTCACGGGGGCGAAGAGTTCACCGGCTCTGTAATCATTGACGAAAAGGTAATTGCCTCAATCGAAAAGTTTGCGGACCTCGCACCTCTGCACAATCCGCCGAATCTTGCGGGTATCCTGGCCGCACAGCACAATCTCCCCAACGCAAAACAGGTCGCCTGCTTCGATACCGCATTTCACGCCACCATCCCGAAAGTTGCCTATATGTATGCCCTGCCGTATGAGCTTTATGAAAAGTACGGCATTCGCAGGTACGGCTTTCACGGAATCTCTCACAGATATGTTGCCCGCCGGGCCGCTGCCATAATGGGTAGAGGAAAATACGATATCAACGCCATTACCTGCCATCTCGGGAACGGCTGCTCCGTTACTGCCGTAAAACAGGGCAGGTCAATTGACACTTCTATGGGACTTACGCCTTTGGAAGGCGTACCAATGGGAACGCGCTCGGGCGATCTTGACCCGGCTATCTTATTTTACCTTGCTGATAAAGGCTACGATGTAAAAGCTCTAAACACCCTTTGCAACAAGCAAAGCGGTTTGCTCGGCTTATCGGGTATCTCGAACGATATGAGAAACCTCGAAGAGTTCGCAAGAAAAGGTAATGCCCGGGCCAAACTTGCCATCGATGTTTTCTGCTACCGCATCAAAAAATACATTGGCACTTATGCCGCTGTCCTGGATACCGTCGATGCTGTTGTTTTCACCGGTGGAATAGGGGAAAATTCTGTCTTTATGCGTGAGAAAATATGTAACGCTGTAACTCAAATAGGTGTGCAGCTTGACCTTGCGGCGAACAAGGACGCAATCGCAAAAGAAGCTGAAATCAATACCAAAGACAGTAAGGTCAAAGTTTTTGTAATCCCCACAAACGAACAAGCCGCCATTGCCAATGATACTTATGAGCTTACCAGGGACAAACAACCGATTGTCTCAAAGCAAAACAAATCCGGAAATATCGCACAGAAACAAATGCAAATCCCACATGCTCGGAAAAAGTGATAATATCTATACAGCGGTGTAGGGGCGGTACGCGAACCGACACCTATTATACCGGTGTCTTCGCTGAGAGTGGCAAAACATATCTTATTGAGCTTTGAGTTATTAATGGAATACAGGGTGGCACCCTCAAACATAATAAAACCCAGGGTGGCACCCTCAAACTTGTTTGGGGGTGGTCTTGCCGGTAAAGCCTGTCTCTTCTATGATTTTTTTCATTTGTTTTGCAAAGACCAATAAGATATCCGACAGATAGAGACTATGGTCCCTCATAGATAAACGGCCTCCCTGAGGACGTAGGGCTTTACTTCTTCTCGGAGCGAGCTTAAAGGAACTACGTCCACTTTGCGACTTAAGCGTTCCTCAAGAAATTGAGAAAGGCCCACAAAATCAAAAAGGTCGGCGCCGTGGTGAAACTCAACCAAAACGTCAATATCGCTTTGACTGGTTTGCTCGCCGCGGACATATGAGCCAAAAATAGCTTTAATCTCCGCCTTGTAGTTTCGCCTTACCTGGTTTTTCAAGCCTTTAATTATTATGAGAATGTTTTCTGCTGCCATATTCACGACTCTCAGTAAACAAAGATGGTACCCTATTCGCTGATAGCATTCTACTGCCTTAAGAGTTACTTGTAAAACATTTTTACTTTCAGGATAAATTAACTGTTTGTTATGCGTGAACGATTGCAAATCCTGTTAACATAGCTTGCCTTGTTGTTTTGTGTGCAGGGCAAGTGCAGCGGCGCCTATTATCCCGGCGTCTTCACCGAGGGTGGCAAAGCATATCTCAACCATCTCTTTTTTCAAGGTCCAGATGTGCTCGTTAAAGAAGTCCTTTATACGGTTCAGCAATACATCGCCGGCAGCTATCATTCCACCGGCAAAAACTATACGCTTGGGCTCGGTTGTATGCAGCATATTTATGCAGGTAATCGCAAGTGCTTTGGCCGTCCCGTCCGTTATCTCTTTGGCCAACTTGTCACCAGCGACTAAATGTTCGTAAATGTCCTTGCTGGTTATTTGGCCCTTTTCGTCTAACACTTTTTTAAGACTGGATTCTGCCCCGGCCTCGATGGCCTCGCGTGCTCTCCTTGCCGTCGAGTCGGCGGATGCATACGCCTCCACACAACCTCTTTGGCCGCAGTTGCATTTTCTGCCGTCCGGGTATATTACCATATGCCCCAGCTCTGCTCCATTTTCATCGCATCCGTGCACCAGCTCACCATTACTGATAATCCCGCCGCCTATTCCTGTGCCGAGTGTGAAAAAGACCATATCTTTGACACCCTTACCGGCCCCGACGGCGTATTCGCCCCAGCAGGCAACATTTGCATCGTTATCAAAGACAACCGGTACCCCGAGCCTTTCATTGAGCATTCGGCAGATGGGTACGTTTTTGAATGTCGGCATATTGGTGGACTTTATTATTATACCCTCGCTGTATTTGGCCGGCCCCGGAGTTCCTATCCCGACCGCGACCACGTCCTGCATAGAAAGACCGGCCTCGGCAAGAAGTTTCTTGGCGGTCTGTGCCATCTTGTCAATGACAACCTCAGGACCCATATCCACTTTGGTGGCCACGGATGTCTTGCTGATAAGCTTTAGCTCAGAATCAAATAAGCCAATCTTGATATTCGTTCCGCCTAAATCAATGCCGACAAACATTTCGCTCATTTCTCATTCCTCTGAATTCTACAGTGCCTAAACTTTAGCTCACTGCATTTTTAGTTAATCCGGATAGCCGTCGGGGCATTCGTTATGCCATTGCCAGGCACTGGAGACCATTTCTTCCAGCTCAGGCTTTTCGGTTTTCCACCCTAATTCGTCCCTGGCCTTTGTGGCATCGGATGTTAATATCGGCGCATCGCCAGGCCGACGGTCCAGAGCTACAACCTTAAAATCTTTACCGCTGATGCGCTTGACTGTTTCAATTACCTCTTTGACTGAGAAGCCTTTTCCATTGCCCAGGTTATAGACCAGCTCACGGCTTTGGTCCAGCTTGTTCAGCGCCAGCAAGTGTGCTCTGCACAAATCGTCGATGTGGATATAGTCGCGAATACAGGTTCCGTCCGGCGTCTCGTAATCGGTTCCGTAGATTCCTATTTCACTGCGTTTGCCCATTGCCGTCAGAATGGTCAGCGGAATTAGATGTGATTCAGGCCTATGGTCTTCACCAAGGGTGGCGTTGTTTCCCGCACCACAGGCATTGAAATATCTTAGCGATGCGTACCGCAGTTTTCCTGTCTGGCTCTGGTAGTAACACATTCTTTCTGCTGCCAGCTTTGTTTCGCCATAAGGATTAATTGGTTCGGTCGGCGCCTCTTCTGTAATTGGTGCCCGTTTGGGAATCCCATAGACTGCTGCGCTGCTGCTGAAAACAAACTTCTCCACGCCGGCTGCTTCCATCGCCGATAACAGATTCTGCGTGTCACAAAGATTGTTGCGATAGTATTTAAGCGGCGCCCGAACTGATTCGCCAACTTCGATGAAGGCGGCAAAGTGCATTACCGCTTCGATATTATATTTCTTGAGCGTCGTAACAAGCAGTTTGTAATCAGCTAAATCGCCTTCGACGAATTCAGCGTCTCCGACCGCAGCCCTATGACCCGTACTGAGATTGTCAAAAACCACCGGCTCATACCCCCCCTTCTTGCTTTCGCAAGAAAGCAGGGGGGCGTTAAGCATCGCCGTCATATTGCTGCCAATATATCCTGCTCCACCGCAAACCAGTACTCTCATATCTCGTTACTCGATTCTCGATTCTCGATATCGAGCATCGAGGAAATTCGCCTCAAAATCTCTGCTGCAAGCTGCCTGTCCTTGCCCAAATCTATCCAGGCCATACCTGCTTTCTGCTCAGGATTAAGTCTTAGATTCTGCAATGCGGAGTTGCTTTCTGAAAACATTTCGTATGCGCGTGCACTGCTGCTGACCTGGTGCTCAGGCATCGATAATCTGTATTTCTGCACATCGCAATTGATGCATAATCGGTTCCCGCTTTGCGGGGGCCCTTCATCCTGTTCGCTCATGTTCAATTCTACAACCCTTCTAATACTGTGCAGGTTGCTTTCAAGCCAGTTGTCGGCGCCGACATTATCGCTCCGCCAGAATTCGAAGAATTGCGCCCCCGCCAGTGGTCTGGTTCTTATATAGCCCCGCCAGCGGCGGGTATCGATACCCGGCGTTGCTGTCTCGGCATCAGCTTTCTCGAGGGTAAAGTGCATTTTAGCTAAGACATCTTCAGCTATCTCCATCGCCTCAAACTTGTTGACATTTTCCACACAGATGGGCTCGACCGCTCCATATTGCTGTTCTTCGGCACAGCCGGTCAAAAGCAGACCGAAGACTAAAAACCCCAGACCGAAGACCACCCACGTCTTCTTGTCGAAGACAAGAGTGGGTGTTTGTCTTGTGCCTTTTGTCTTGGGTCTTGAGTCATGGGTCTTGTGTCTTGTATCTCTTGCTCTTATTATGTCTTTTTGCATTTGCCATCCATTCGTTTTTCAGATTTTTCCATGATTGTCTCGATTATATCTTCAGTGAGCTTTTAGCTCAACCCTGTTAGAGACTTTTTTTTCGGGTCGTCCGGTGGATTAGAGTATGTCTCTAACGGGTATGTCCGCCACCAAACATTCTCACTGAAAAAGTTTTGGTAGATTGTATCGGAATTTTGGTATAGAATTCCATCCTTAAATAACTTTTACCAGGAGAGTAATTGTGAGATTTGAGACCTGCGTGTGATTTTATGAAAGTTTTAGTTGCGGAAAAGTGTGGATTTTGTCACGGCGTTAGAAACGCTATCAGCGTAGCGGAAGAAATACTGGCACACGAGAAGGGCGAAAGCCCTGTTTATAGTTTTGGCCCGATTATTCATAACAGAGATGAGGTGGAGCGCTTGGCCAAAGTTGGGCTAAAGACCGTAGATGGGGTCCAGGAAATTCAGTCGGGGACGGTTCTTGTCCGTTCTCATGGTGCCGCTCCCGAACAGATAGCCAGGCTCGAAGAAAAAGGGCTCAATATTGTTGATGCAACTTGTATTTTGGTTAAAAGGGTCCAGCACATAGCTAAGGAGCTTGCCAACGATGGCTATGAAGTCGTAATTATTGGCGACGAGGACCATCCTGAGGTCCAGGCGGTCATGGGCTGTGCAACGGATGTTGTTGTCATTGGGGATGAAAATGATTTACATAAACTGCCACAAAATGCCAGGCTGGGGATTGTTTGTCAGACTACACAAAGTCCGGAGCACTTCGGCAGGGTGCTTGGTGCAATAGGACGGTACGGCTTTAGTGAGTTGAAAGTAATAAATACTTTGTGTAAGGAAGCAATAAAAAGACAGGAATCGGCTGTGCATTTGTGCAGGCAGGTGGATATAATGTTCGTGCTGGGAGGCCTGGAAAGTGCCAATACCTGTCAGCTGGCCGAGCTTTGCAAAAAATATAATAAACAAACGTTTCATTTGCAAAACTGGAAAGAGCTTGACAAAAATATACTTTATGGTATGAATATAGCCGGTGTTACGGCAGGAGCTTCGACGCCGGATTGGATTATAGCAGAATTTGTAAAGAATTTAGAAGCTTTTGATACCGCTGGATGAGGTAAAGCTTTCGAGAAAAGGAGAAAAAGAATGGGTTTTAAAAAACCTGGCACTTGGGTAGTTGTGTGGGTGTTGGTGCTGGTAGGCGGGAGTTTACTTCAGGCAAAAGAGGGGAAAAATACAAAAATATATACGGTATTTGCTTCGGGAGGTGTTCAACACTTTGAATCCGAACTTTTGAAACCTTTAACGAATGAAGAGCTTATGCGCAAACTTCGAAGCGGGTGCGATGGAGTAGATTTCGTTGTTGGCTCATTTCCCCACAAAATAGAGCATATAAAAGAAAATTTTGACGGTGTTCTCACTTTTGGTCGTTTAAGAAGGTATTCGATAGCGTTGACCGGATTGCCTACAATAGTTGTATATAATTTCCCTGAATTTTTGCATATTCCCTATGGGTTTTTCTTAAGTAAAGGGAAGATTTTGATTGCTTGTTTAGATAGGGCAAATACCTGTTCGACGTCTGTATCTTCGTCAATGTTTGAAGATTTAGTAGAAAAAATCAAATTAGTTCAAGTTCTAAAAAGGATGAAGGAATCAAGAATACTGGCTGTGACGGATGGGCCGCTCACGGATTTTTTCGAACGTGGGGATATACAAAACGTGTACGACGGGGATATACGGCAAAAAAAAGACCGTCAGGAGATTTTCCTTAACGAAGTGGAAAAATCATTAGGGGTAAAAGTTACGAAGATAGGAATCGAGGAAGTATCTTCCAATGAGCAAATTCAGAATATTTGGTTCAATAAAAATCATAAGAAAGCGGAAGAAATTGCGAAAATGTGGATTGCTGAAGCTAAGGGTATGAAAGATACTATCGAATCAGAGGTAATAAAGTCGGCTAAAGTGTATTTAGCTCTGGAAATATTAATGGAGAAATATAATGCGACGGCGATAGCATTTCACCTCAGGTCACTCATCAAAAATCCGAGACCGGAGGATAAGATTTGGCCGAGTTTGGGTGATTCAGAACTTCAAAAGAGAGGCATAGTAGCCTGTTGTCAGGCGCACTTAAATGTAGTGATTACCCACATGTTAGCGCAATATGCTTTTGGTAGGTCTTCTATGATGGGTGATATTATATATGAGCCTTTTAACGATGTAAGTATTGTTATGCATTGTGGAGCTCCGTGGAATCCTTATGGAGACGACAGAAGAGTTCCTTATATTATAAGAGACCATGCAGAGAGGAGCGTAAGAGAACATTCAAAGCCTGGAGTGGGTGCTTGTTCGGAAGTATTATTTCCAGCAAATGAACCCGTTACAATATGGAGGATTGATGTGCTCAGTAAAAAAATACTGGTTCATACCGGCACGACTGTTTCCGGTTACTCTCTTTATAAAGATTTTGGTTATTTAATGTGCAGGTCGAAATTAGTTGCTAAAGTTGATGCGAAAAAGATACAAACACATGTTTATGAAGATAAATTTGGAGTCCATAGAACAGTAACTTTTGGTGACCATAGAGAAAGGCTCAAAGATTTAGCCAACTTAATGGGGTATGAAGTTATAGAAGAGGATAGGTAGTTTGCTTTCGAGAAAAGGAGAAAGAGAATGGGTATGAAGAAATCTGGAGCTTGGGTATTTGCGTGCGTGCTGGTGCTGGCAAGTGGGGATTTGCTTGAAGGCAAGGTCAGGGAAAATACAGATATATTTACTGTATTTGTTAACCAGGGTTGTTCTTGCCCTGCTGGAGGAACGCCCGAAGGTCTTATAACGAATGAAGAAGTTTTGCGTAAACTTCAAGCCAGGTGTAGTGGAGTAGATTTTATCGCGAGAGATATAACAAAACGCGATACGAGCATGCAAGCAGTTCTTGATGAATTAGAGGCTTCGAAAGAAGCTTTGGATGGAGTGCTTATCCTTGGCGCTTTAGGCAATAGAGAATATAAATTAGCATTCACCGGTTTACCTACGATATGTGTATATAATCTTTTTGAATGGATGAATATCCCCTATAAACTTTACGACACGGGAAAAGAAAGTAGCATAAAAGTAGGGGGGCCTGAGTATAAAGCCGGAAAAATCCTAACTGCCCAGTTGGACAGAAGAAATGTGTGCGCCCCGTCTGCTTCTTCAGCTATGTTTGAGGACTTAGTAAATAAAATCAAAATAATTCAAGCTATTAAGAAGTTGAAAGAATCCAGGATATTGGTTGTGACACCTAATAGGTATCTTGGTCAAGTAGATTACCAGGGGGATGCAAAAAAACATTTCCCGGAAGATTATAACGAGCGCTATACTCGTGCATTAAAAGAGTCACTTGGGGTAGAACTTGTAAAAATAGAGCCTAAGGAATTCTACGAGGCTGTTAAAAAAGTTGAAGAAGGACAAGCAGAAGAGATTGCAAAAATGTGGATTGATGAAGCTCAAGGCTTGAAAGATACTACAGAATCAGAGGTAATAAAAACTGCTAAGTCGTATCTGGCTTTTGAAGCATTACGAAAAAAGTATAATTGCAATGCAGTATCAACTCAGATGAGGTCACTCACCGGAAGCGGAAGGGTAGAAGATATACTCTGGCCGGGCTTAGGCCTTATGGAGTTTCAAAAACGAGGCATACAAGCTATCTGTCAAGAGTACGAAAATATAATGGTCGCTCATCTGCTGGGGTATTATCTTACTGGGAGGCCGAGTATGCTCGGCGACCTCATGATAGATACTTTTAATAATATAACTTTGCTTACACATTGTGGGGCCCCGATTAATCCTTATGGAGACGATCGAAGAATTCCTTATATAATATGGAGTCATGCGCAGAGCCCTGTAAGAAACACTCTAAAGCCTGGTTCAGGTACTGGTGCGCAAGTAAACTACCCTGCAGGCGAACCTGTCACAATATGGAAAGTCTATGTGCTTCATAAGAAAATCGGGATTTATACCGGCAAAACCGCTGATGGTCATTCTCTTTATAAAAACTTTGATGGTATAATGTGCAGAACCAAGTTAGTTGTGAGAGTTGATGATTCAAAGAAGATACAGAAACACTTTTCTCCTGATGAATATGGAATTCACAGGGCGGGAACTTTGGGTGATCTTAGAGAAACAATCAAAGATTTGGCCACTCTAATTGGATACGAAGTTATCGAAGAGGACAGGTAGTCTGGCTTATTGTAAGAATAAGAGTTTTGATGAAATGTTAGAGCTGTGTAATTTGCATTTGCTGCGTGGGCAAATGTGTTTTTATGAATGATTAACCGAGGACGTTGTATTTGTGTCCGGCACCAATTAGGCTCATGCCTATTTGGTGCGGGGTTGCACAAAGGCTTATTGGCGTAAATGTGGGGCGCCGATAAGTCAAAAGCAAGACTCCACAGAGGGAATGGGATTTATGGTAGATAGAAATATAGTTAACAAATTGGGATTATCGGAAGAGAAGCTTGACCAGCAGGTCAGCGAGATGTTTGGTGAGCAGGAAAATGAGTTTTTGGAAGAGGCTTTACAGACCAAGGTCGATTCTCGGCTGCCGGGTACTATTCTTAAAGGGACCATAGTATCGCAAATAGGCAATGATGTTATCGTGGAGGTAGGTCTCAAAAGCGAAGGGATTGTAGATGCCGGTGAATTTGACGGACCCGACCACATAGAACCGGGCAGTGAAATCGAAGTGCTTCTTGAAGATACTGATTCTGAAAGCGGGCTTGTTCTGTTGAGCAAGCGCAAAGCCGACGTAATCAGAGGCTGGGAAACAATTCTCAGTGCCAAAAAAGAGGGTGACGTTGTTAAAGGCAGGGTGATACGGCGAATCAAAGGCGGTTTGCTTGTTGATATTGGAGTGCCCGTGTTTTTACCTGCCTCACAGGTTGATATAAGGAAACCGGGTGATATCAGCAGGTTCATCGGCAAAGAAGTGGATTGTAAGATTCTCAAAATCGATGTCGAAGGTCGAAACATTGTCATATCGAGGCGAAAACTTATAGAAGAAGAACGCCGCAGCAGTAAGGAAAAGATTCTGACTGATATCGAGGTCGGTCAATTGCGAAAGGGTGTTGTCAAAAACATCGCTGACTTCGGTGTGTTCGTGGATTTGGGCGGTCTGGATGGTCTGTTGCATATTTCTGATTTGAGCTGGGGAAGAATATCACATCCCTCAGAAATTGTGCAGCTTGACCAGGAAATAGAGTGTATTGTTGTTGGTGTTGATAAAGAGCGAGAGAAGATTTCATTGGGTCTGAAGCAGAAAACGTCCAGCCCCTGGGAAGATGTTGAGCAGCGTTATCCGCTCGGAGCCAGGGTCAAGGGCAAGGTTGTAAATGTGATGAACTATGGCGTTTTTGTTCGGCTGGAAGATGGGATTGAAGGGCTCGTGCATATCAGTGAGATGAGCTGGACAAGGCGGCTTGCACATCCGGGCGAGGTAGTTAACCTTGGGGACGAAATAGAGGTCGTTGTCCTGAATGTTAACAGGGAAAAGCAGGAAATCTCGCTGGGCATCAAGCAGACACAAACCAATCCATGGGCGATAGCTGCTCAGAAGTACCCTGCAGGAACGATTGTTACCGCCAAGGTGCGTAGTTTGACCAATTTCGGTGCCTTTGTCGAGGTAGAGCCCGGCGTTGATGGTATGATACACATTTCGGATTTAAGCTGGACCAGGAAACACAGCCATCCCGGGGAGGCCCTCCAAAAGGGACAGGAAATAAAATGCGTTGTTCTGGAAGTCAATGAAGAAAAACGGCGGGTATCGCTGGGTATCAAACAGATCACTGAAGACCCCTGGATACGGGCTATTCCGGAAAAGTATATTCCGGGACATATTATTAAAGGCAAGGTGGCAAAGCTTACTAATTTTGGCGCGTTTGTCGAGCTTGAGCCGGATTTGGAGGGACTGTTGCACATCTCTGAGCTTGCCGACCACAAAATTGATAAGCCTCAGGATATTGTTAAGGTCTCAGATGAAGTGGAAGTTAAGATTCTGAAGGTCGATACCGACGCCCGTAAAATCGGTTTGAGTTTGCGAAGGGTTCAGTGGGCTGCTGAAGAACAAGCAGCCGAGTCCGAAAAGCGGCGGGCACCGGCGGGTCCTGAAAGGGTTCTTTCTGATGCTGATGTGGACCGGCTTGTAAAACCGAAGGAGAAAACCGACAAGGGCAAAGACACTGATGATGAGCCGAGCGAGGCGGACAAGAAGGAGGTTGAGGCAACCGAGGCGGACAAGAAGGAAGTTGAGGCAACCGAGGCGGACAAGAAGGAAGTTGAGGCAACCGAGGCGGACAAGAAGGAAGTTGAGGCAACCGAGGCGGACAAGAAGGAAGTTGAGGCAACCGAGACCAAAGCCGGCGATGCCGGAGAGGCAAAAGTGGAAAGTAAATCCATTTTGAGAGTTTTCAAACGCAAAAAGGATGTACCTTCAGAAGAACCAAAAAGTGCAGCACACCAGGAGCCTGAACAAGCCCAGAGCGCCCCTCAAGAAAGCCCAGATGCCCAGAGCCGCACCGGCGATGATAGTAGTCCCAAGGAGAAAAACGAGGAAGAATAAGCGATTAGAAATAGAAAATCTAAGGGATAATTGGTTAATTGGTTATCAGGGGTGTTTTTCTGGACTAAAGCGGCTGTTGGAGGGGCAAAATACATCGCTGAAACCGGGTTTTTGGGTTTATTTTTCGCAAAGTGGTTGTAACACTCTGTAAATACAAAAGTTATACGTTTTTCCATAAATTTAGTGAAATTTTATCACTTTTTATGACATTTTCCTTGACGAGAATATAGCTGATTTGGTACAAAGGATGTATGTAAAGCTGGGAAGTTTTAACGGACTTTGACTTTCTGCTTATAAAATATCTACAGTTCCTGGGCAAACACCTAAACGGTTTAGGTGAGGAACAGAGTTGGAGTGAGGTTGGTACCTCGGAGGTGGAATCTCTAAACTTACAGCTCAAACACGGCTTCCGCATGGAGGTGGCCAAAAAGCCATGTCCTACAATAAAATCATTTTTTTCAAGCGCAGGGTTTGGTGAAGATTCTTTGTTGCTTGTATGTAGGTTGTTTAAGACAAGCACAGCCAGGTGGTTAGTGTCTGTCTATTTGCTTGTCAATAACAACAACAAATAATGCTTTGGCTTGTTGCCAAAACAAAATGTTAATCTTCTTGCAAAAGAAGAATACTTGAGGAGAAGTATTATGTGTAGAAAATTGACTTATTTGGTTTCTTTTGTTCTGGTGCTGGGTCTGGTGGGCAGTGCTTCGGCTGCGCTGCCGGAGGGATGGCAGAGCCAGGATATAGGCACCACCGATGGTAGCGCCGAAGAGAGTGGCGGCATGTGGATCATTAGCGCCGATGGAGCCGACATCTGGGGTAGCGCGGACGAATTCCACTACGCGTACATGCCGCTGTCCGGAGATGGTACGATTATCGCACAGGTTATTAGTAACGGCGAGGGTTCCAACGGTTGGGCCAAGGGTGGCGTGATGATTCGTGAGACGCTCGATCAGGGCTCCAAACATGCGATTATGGCCATGACCGGCGGCGAAGGCGGCGGCATAGCGTTCCAGG
>JAIVYN010000027.1:0-23196 GCA_048635425.1 Candidatus Aegiribacteria sp. | reverse complement strand
GGTTAATTGGTTAATTGGTAAATAGTAAATCGAACAGTCCACAATGTCACCGGTAATGAAAAATTTTATTTATTTTTGTTGACAAGCGGTCAATTCCCCTGGTATAAATGGGGATTAGTTTAGTTGGGCATATTCTCAGGTCTCTCAAGAATATTCTCTTAACAAAATACGAGGGACACAATTTACGGCCAATAAGAGGCCAAAGGAGTACAATAGTGAGTTCAGGTACAGTAAAATGGTTTAATGGGAAAAAAGGCTTTGGTTTTATCAAACCCGATGACTCCGAGAATGATTTGTTCGTTCATCACTCGGAAATCAAGACGACGGGCTACGCCAGTCTTGAGGAAGGCCAGAGGGTGGAATTTGAGGTCGGAGAGGGTCAAAAAGGGCCCTGTGCGACCAACGTAATCCCTGGTTAATCCGAAGCAACAGACCTTAAAACCAACGGGCTCCGCAAAAAGTCGGGGCCCGTCTCATTTCCTGCCCCCACACGCCTTAAGCGGGGAGCCAACTTGTCCCCAAATGCCTGCCCTCGACCCAATCGAAGGCCATACCTGCACAAGCAGGTAGTGGGGGTCGAATAACCAATGGAGAAGCTGTGAGTAGTTAATTGGTGAGTAGTTAATTGGTGAGTGGTTAATTGGTGAGTGGTGAGTAAAGTAAGTCAAATTAACCAATATGGTGCTGAGAAGACACGGATATTTCCGGACCTTGCTGCTCGAAGAATATTAGTTATATTTTACATAGTCGGGGCATAGTGGGCATAGTGGAGGTGTTAATATTATGAAACTACAAGGTAAGCTGCGCAGCGTTACATTTTTTTTAGCGATATGTGCCAGCGGTATCTCTGCGTCCTTTTGCATTCTGCTAATGGCCGGGGAGCATCAATCGGCACGCTACAGATTGGAGATACACAGCCGGGAGTTCCAGGGCTGGGAGGCCTGCAAACAAACCAAGCCCGCTTATTTTAAGGACAACACAGAGGCGGTGACTTCCTGCATAAAAGGCTTAAACGAAGCGCGAGATAATTTCTGGGTCAAACTTCCAAAAGCACAATTGGCAGGATTGTTCGTATTAGCTGGTGTAGGCGGTGCGATTAGCGGATACTTAGTTACCTGGATTGTTGTCTGGTTTGTAGGTCGAAGTATTTACAGATTCATTAGATGGCTGGGGCTTTGTTTTCGCCGTCATTCTGAGCACAAAAAGCTTTTAGCCCAGAGAATAGCCGAAGAGGCAGTCAAACGCGAAGAATATGAAAGACGTTTAAGCAATAAAAAAGCTGTGTTTAGTGACTGGAAATTAGTGGGTAGTAAGCCCAAGTAAAATAAAGTGCCTAAAGTGAGCTAAAGTGCCTAAAGTGAGCTAAAGTTGGGTGACAGAAGCCGGATACTCGATGCTCGATACTTGATTCTCGATACTTGATGCTTGATGCTCGTGAAGCGAGTTAATTAGTGAATTAGTGAATTAGAAAACTACCTACTTTAATCAATTGGTTAATTAGGCTTGTTCGGCTTATCAATCACTGAACAAAAACTCTGAGAAGAATTATCTGTGACGAATAACACGCCCCTCGTTCATTGCAATCCAAAGATGATGGAGTTCTATCTCGTCGCCAGCGGTTCTGCTATGAACTGAACGGTAACTCGCAATGCCCTTTGCCTTGTCTTCCTTTAGCGATTCAAGAGTTTCGCTTGCGATCCAAACACAGCCATCTCCTATCGGATCGCTTATAAGATCCGAAATCCACTCATTGATCTTGTTATACCAGTGGCGAGCAGAGCGGTCTTGCACATAACCAATCATCGCTGCTATATTAAACTTTTCACCATGCAGTCCCAACTTTAATCGCTGAATCCCGCCACTTATCTTTTTCGGAGTGGATCCTGTAACATACTCTTTCTCTCGGTCCAAGGAGGGAGCAGGCAGTCGCTTGCCTTCAAGAACAAGAATAGGATCGTAGATCGTGTAAGGTTTTGCTTCAAGAACAATGCTCTCTGCAAGTGATGCGGACAGATCCACGCTTCGATGGCCAGACTGATACTCCTCGTGATCAAACCTAACCATTGGGAAATCATTCTGAGCACGAGTGTCAAGGAACTTGCATAATTGCAAATTCAACTTGTTTTCGGATTGTTCATCGGGTCTATCAGGGTCGTCTCGCCAGATTGGCAATTGCTCGCGCACAAAAACGATCGTTCTCAGAGCAACAGTGTTGACCGAAATCCCGGAGGTGATTTGGCCAATAAAACTTGTCTCGCTCTGCTTCCTCCCCATGCTTAATATCCCTGCTCGCGTAGATCACTAAGGGTCTCATCGGCATCTCGAATTGCTGTCGAGCGAATCCAGTAACGAAGTCTATCCGGCTTGACAATCAGCATAACGTTTTCTGTGTATAGACGAAACACCCGAATCGTTCGCAGATACTCGTGATTTTGGTAATAAACCAGCTTTCGCAACTCCTCTTCCGCATCTTCATCAAGCCAGGAGAGTTTCGGATGGTCGCCGAAGTAAAATTGTTGGCAGATTAAGCTATTCAGAAAAACAGGGTTGCTTGCTCGCAAGTTGTCATAAACGCTGCCAAGCATTCGGCAGAACATCTTCGAATAGCTTTCTATAACGCTGCCGTCAGCTTTCGTGCGCAGCAACTCAG
This sequence comes from Candidatus Aegiribacteria sp., assembly GCA_048635425.1. Classification (GTDB taxonomy): domain Bacteria; phylum Planctomycetota; class Phycisphaerae; order Sedimentisphaerales; family Anaerobacaceae; genus NIOZ-UU13. Next base: position 20,546 of record JAIVYN010000027.1, on the reverse strand, counting down.
AGTTTTGGCCAAGCCGAACATAGTCGGCCATATACTCAAGCACATCCCTCTTGATAGCTTCCTCCCAAAAAGAAAAAGAAAGATCAGTTTGATCCTTTGGATATGGCAACAGGTCAATGTCTTGTTTGCGAATTGCAGTAGCCTTGCTAGTCAGCGATTCTGTGCCATACAAAGTGCAACAGAACCGGTAAATGTCGTGTTTTTTGAGGAAAGATTCGCAAAAGCTACGTAGCTCGGAAACATGGGATCGTGGCGCATGAATTCCAACGATTCTGTGACGGTATGAAAGAAATCCTTTATCCCAAAAAGTGACGGGAAGAGACACACTCTTCTTGATCAAGACGAGAGGCGGATCAAAACGTTCCTTTTTTCTAGGAGACTCAAACAGTGTCTCTGTGACGGTTCCGATCCGGGTTTCGTCAATCCCCTTATCTGTAAAAGCCTTGGTTGGTAGAAACGGCTTGCCCGTTAGAAATGGTGCCGGCTTTCGTGTTTCTTTTCTTCCTTTTTTCTTCTTTCCCGGAATGTATCCTTCACCATAATCCCACCCTTGCTGCTGAATATGCTCTGCAAACGTTGGCATGTCACGAAGTCGTTGTGAAATGTCTAACAAACGCCAGCCGCCAAGAAGGTTCGCACGCCACACAAACGGATTATCCTCGGCCTCCTTCTGAAAGATGCGATGATGGTCGTAATGATCCAATTCGAAGCAAATCCTTTCTTTAACACTTACTGTTCGCCGGAATGTCCAATGATTAATCCAATGGTTTTTACACGGCTTGCCGGCATAAGCCAATACCGCAACTGTTTTTGCGTCTGCCTCATACAGCTTGCGAATCGAAGTAAGATCAAGGATTGTATCGATTTGGTACTTTTGAAATATGTTGGTACGGAAAGTGTTGACGTTGCGGTTGTAAAGTAAATCCACAGGTTGAAGCAGGCAAACTCGACCACTGTTAGGACGTAGAATGGTCAATGCCTGCTCAAGAAACAGGTAGGCGGCCTGGTTATCCGGGCATTTTCCACGACTACTGTCTTCCTGTTGCGCAACTCGATCGACTTCCTTTCCAGCCTCCGTAATCTCGGATTCAAACGGAGGATTCCCGATGACTACATCGAAGTGCTTGTCAAGGACTGTAGAATCCCTCCGTTTGGCATCAAGCAGCAACCGAAAAAAGTCTGCTTCAAATAAATTCGAGTCACGGAGGTAGTCAAACTTCAATTCTTCCCAGATGTCCACTGGCTTAAGCGCGTCACAGATGGCTAAGGATAGACTAAACGCTGATAGATCGATGGCGTTACTATCCAGATCGATTCCATAAATGCTTTGCCTGAGAATCTTCTTGAGCGTTTCGACTTTGGGGCGTCTCCAGTGATGCCGGCTGCGCCACAAGTTTATTAATCTCCGGAAAGCGCCTACAAGAAAAACACCCGATCCGCAAGCCTCGTCCAGAATGCGTTCCTTACCGGTAAGCTTCTCATACGGCATAGTATAGTCCAGCAATAAGGCCGCTAGGAATGGGGGCGTGTAAACAGCACCATGGCCATCCTCAACAAATCGCTGGTAAAGGTGGCTGATGACTTCAACAGGCAGGTGCTCGAAAGAGAATTGCTCCCAAAGGTACCGCTGGCGCTTCAGTGTCCTTGCTTCAACAAGATCTGCAAATCGCCTGAGGATCGTTTTCGTGAGCCTATTCTGCCCCAAACGCGAGAGGTCAAATACATCCCCGTTGAATTTATCTTCGAGAAACTTTAATAGCCTGTCAACCTCACCAGGGTCACCGCCTTTCAGGACTTCGAAGAAGCTCCTTGCTCCCTTATGGTATCTGCCAAACCAACCATCGTTGGGAAAGACCCTGCGATCCTCAAGATGTTTGACCAACACCATTAACAGAAGCAGCCGTCGCAGAACAGGATTGTTCTTGCCGTCAAGCTCCTTGTCTGTTTCGACAACGGCTTGAATCAGAGATTGATGAGAGGCCTTATTATAGTTTGCCAATTTGGCATTATGAGGGTCCTCCCAAAATGTTCCATCAGCAAGCCGCAACGCAGAAAACTTTTGCATTTCGCTGCTAATCTCGCCAGCAGTCTTCAAAATCTTCGCGGGGTTATACCGGCAAGCTTGAGCTTCTTCATTCCAGAAATCCGGCTCTCGTGCACATGTCAATACATCTAATCGACTTGGCCACGCTACATAAAGAAGCGGCGCCGTCCCTTGAAGCCAAACCTTTAGGTGAAGTTCAGCCAATGCCTTTTCATCGAGCCTTTCGTTGGAGTTATCGACAACATAGGCCGCAACTTGAGATGAGCGTCCGTCTGAGAACCGACGAAAGTACACGAAATCAATGCGTTCGAATAACTCAGCGTCAATGGCAGCAGCTTTCTCATCAATACTAAGAATAGTCTTGGCTTTGCCACATTCGTGCACAGGGACTAAACCTGCGGCAAGCTTGCCGTCAGCACGAACGAAGTCAACAGATTGGAGGGCTATGTTGTCCGACCCAAAACTCAATCCTCAAAAATAAAAACTCTGCACAAGAGCACAAGGCATAAACTCGTATATCGTATATAGTATGTCGTATGGATTCCAAATCAAGTGCGGAATGACAATTTTAAATAGATTTCTCCCATTCGACTACGCTCAGGGCCGGCTTCCTGCGCTCGGAATGACCCCCGGTCTGCCGATGTGCAAGAGCTAACTCTGGGGGCAGGCAGGGCGGGCAAAGCTCAGTGCAGGCTGCGTTCAGGGTGAAAGAGAGTCAAATTAATTTTTATCGAGGGGGTCGTACCAGCGTTTGGGTATTTCTTCTCCCAGTGTTTCATTGATGGTGGTGACATGTCCGTCCAGCCAGAGACAGTTTAGTTTTCCGCCTGTCTCATCATCTCTGGCAGATTTTACAGAATGCCTGAAGATGCCGCGATACCAACTCGTTCGACCGCCGGTCCTGTAGTGTTCAAAATTTACGCCGCTCGAATTGGCGTAGAGCATATCGTTTCCATTCTCGATTCTGGGCTCCATATGGTCGTGTGCGACGACAACTTCCGAGTGACGCGGGATGATAATGGATTTCTCCTTGGTCAGCCAGCCGTTCATTGAATATGCCGAATTTTCTATCTCACCGGTAGTGTAAAGCATTTCCTGAGCTACTATCTGAGAGAAGTTTTTGAAGGTCGGGCAGCCGAAAAGCTTCGGCTCCTTTACATAGTCATGGTAGATAACGCCCCAATATGAGCGATTTTCGCTGGCCTTGAGCAGCCTTCCGCTGGAGTGATACCAGAGATGCCCGTTACAGGGGGTCGTGTGCGTGTGGAAGTCGGGCATCGTGTACTCGTTGTCCTGGAGGTACATTAGAATACCGATGCCTATACTCTTTAGATGGGCCTTGCAGGCTTGTTCCCGCGCCTGCTCCCTTACTTTCCGCAGAGCCGGCATCAGTATCGCCAGCAGCAGCGCAATTATCGCAATGACAACGAGAAGCTCAATCAACGTAAAGGCTTTTTTCCCGTGCATCAATAACTCCTTCCTGCAATCTGTATTTATTATTGACGGAATTGCCCCTTAGTCTCCAGCAACCGTTCGCGGGCACTTTGAATTGATTGGACAACACACCCAACATCAAATACCCAACCTTTAATACTCTATATAACACATTCGAAGATGTAATCCAAGTAAAAAAAAACCTTTTTCAAGTGGAGGTCGGATATACAAGTATCTATTAGCGACAGAAAACCGCATGGGCTAACTCGTGCTACGTAGCGAAGCTACTTCGCAGAGTAGCAAGCCCATCCTACGAAACTGGATTCCCGCTTGCGCGGGAATGACAAAGATCAAGCACCGGAGCACATGAGGCGTATCTCGTGTTTTATTACCGCTCCATTACTGTCGCGGCTCTGTTTACATTGCATTACTTTACATACTGTTATTCTGATTATTCGGAATGATAAAGTGCTCCGGGACGGTAAATTGCGAGCATAGAAGCAAAACTTCTTTTCCAACCTCTTCGATAACCGTCTCATTATCAATGTTCTCAGCGACTTTATTTATGAAGGTGGCGATCTGCCGGGCCTGCTCTTCCTTCATTCCGCGGGTGGTGATAGCCGGGGTGCCAATACGCAGGCCGGTGGGGTCGGAAGGATGAGCCGGGTCTAATGGTGTGGTGTTATAATTAGTAACAATTCTGGCCCTGTCCAGTGCCTTTGCGAGTTTTTTGCCGGGTATATTTTTATTTTGCAAATCGATTAGTATTAAGTGGTTGTCGGTACCGCCGGACATGAGGTTGAAACCATATTCGAGCAGCTTTTCAGCCAGGGCTTTTGCGTTTTTGACTATCTGCTTTGCATAAGCGACGAACTCCGGCGTGTCGGCCTCAGCCATTGCGACGGCTATAGCGGTCAGTGTGTGCATGTGCGGGCCGCCCTGGAGGCCGGGGAAGACCGCTTTGTCCACATTTTTTGCATGTTCGGCCTTGCACAGTAACATTCCACCACGAGGTCCCCGCAGCGTCTTATGTGAGGTGGTTGAGACTATGTCGGCGTAGGGTACGGGACTTTTGTGAATACCGGCCACAACCAGACCCGCAATGTGGGCTATATCGCTGATGTGGTACGCACCTACATCTTTAGCTATCCGGCCGAATATCTCAAAGTCAATCTCTCGCGGATAGGCGGTGGCGCCGGAGATGATGATTTTCGGCTTGTGTTTTTTGGCAAGCTCTTCAATCTGGTCATAGTCTAATCTGCCGGTATCAGGATTGACTGTGTATTGGACGGAATTAAATATTCTGCTTGTGACGCTGACCTTCCAGCCGTGTGTGAGGTGTCCGCCGTGTGGAAGAGACAGGCCCATAATCGTATCGCCCGGCTTGATGAGGGCCAGATATGCGGCCCAATTGGCGATTGAGCCGGAGTAGGGCTGAACGTTGGCGTGGTCGGCCTTGAATATTTTTTTGACCCGCTCCTGAGCCATCCTTTCGATAAGGTCGGTTACCTGCTGGCCCTCGTAATATCGTTTGCCGGGATAACCTTCGGCGTATTTATTGGTAAGGCAGCTTCCACTGGCCAACATGACGGCCTTGGATACATAGTTTTCCGATGGGATGAGGCGAATGGAGCCGCTCTGGCGTGCCGCCTCCTGCCGCATCAGCTCATAAATCTGCGGGTCATATTGCTCAAGAGCATCTATCATTTTAAGTTTCTCCCTAAAGAAGTTTTTTAATAGAGTTATGCAAAATTGAGGTTAGGCATATATTATTTAAGAAAATTAGGTTTTTTATTTTCTTAAATAATCAAGTAACTGTCTGCCGGGTAATAATTCATTGTTTGAAAAGAAAAAATTAAAAGACAATTTTTTCTTTTCAAAGTATGCCTAATCTCGATTTTGCAGAAGCCTTAATTTTTTTAAGACTACTCCGGGATATCCAAATGCTTGCCTGTTGCCTGCACCTGCAGGCAACGCAGGCAGCTTTGCGACACTCGTCGCTCGCACCCCCACTCTTGCTTTGGCAAGAAAGCACGAAGGTTACGCGAGTGCAGTCGCAAGACGAGGCAGCAGGCAGAATAACGCGTTTGGGCCTTTTTATATCACAGGCGGACTTTTTCTACAAGTTTTTTATTTGTTGACAAACTTTGGGCGAAGATTACCATAAGCCGATTGAATAATGTATAAGAAAATCAATTTGGTAAAAACGTATGCCGGAAAAAGATGCCCAGGCGTTGGCCAAGGCCAAGGCTTTTTTTGAGAAAGCCCGCAAAGTAGCCGAGACAAACAATGTCGATTACGCAATCGATATGTACCTGCAGGGTCTGCGCTATAGTCCGGACGCTCTGGAAGAGGGGCACCTTCCGCTTTGTGAATTGGCGCTTCAGCGTCAGGGAAGGGGCGGTAAGAAACCTTCAATGATGGAAAAAATGAAGCATCTTCGAGGCAAGACGGCTCTTGAGCAGATGCTTAACGCCGAATATCTTTTCACGAAGGACCCGGAACATCTGCCATTTGCCGAGGCAATGCTCAAGGGCGCGGTGGCGGGCGGCTATAACAAAACGGCCGGCTGGATTGCCAACCTGGTCTTCCAAAAAAATAATGCCGCGAAAAGACCATCAGCACAAACATATATCCTGCTGAAAGATTCCTATGCGGCCTTAGGGCAATTCGACAAGGCCGTTGTCGCGTGCCAGCGTGCCTCCCGACTTAGGCCGGAGGATGGAGCATTAGCAGATGAATTTAAGAACCTCTCGGCGGAACTGACTATGGCCAGGGGCAAATACGATCAGGAAGGAGATTTCAGAAAAGCCATCAAGGACCGGGAGAAGCAGGAGCTGCTTCAAGCCCAGGACAGTGTGGTCAAGACTGAGGACTATCGTATAAAGGCGATTGAAGACGCCCGCAAAAAGATAGCCGAGAATCCGAACATTGCGGCCAATATATTTAATTTAGCCGACGCCCTGTCGGATATGGAAAACGACGAGGCCGAAAACGACGCCGTAGCGCTGTTGGAAAATACCTATAAAGCTAAAAAAGATTTCAGCTATAAACAGCGGGCAGGCCAAATAAGAATAAGAGGACTCAAACGAAAAATAAGAGAGGCAAAAGCTTGTCTTGAAACTAATCCCGATGATGCGCAAATCAAGACTGCACTCGAAGAAATCTCGGGGCAATTAAACGATGCCGAATTGGAACATTACCGCATCTCTGTGCAGAACTATCCGACCAACCTCGCAGTCAAATATGAATATGCTATTCGTTTGGTCAGGAACAAACAATACAACGAGGCGATACCTTTGTTCCAGGAGTCACAGAAAGACCCGAGGCGAAAGATTGCATCGATGAATCAAACGGGCTACTGCTTTTTTATGAAGGGCTGGCTGACTGATTCGATTGACGTTTTTACCAATGCGATAGAGTCACATGAGTTAAAAGATGATGCTGCGGGCAAGGAATTGCGGTATAATCTGGCCCGGGCTTATGAGGAGCAGGGTGATAAAGAAAAGGCATTGGAGATTTATCGCAAAATCGCCCAGTTTGATTTCGGATACAAAGACGTCAGCCAGCGAGTAGATAAATTGAGAAGCCAAAAAACAGAACCAACCTCTCAGTGAGAATTTGTAAATAGAATAAAGATAGATTTCAGGAGATTGAAGTGGCACAATCGTTACAGGCGAAAAAAAGGGCGAAACAAAATACCAAAAGTAGGACGACCAATCGGGCACGTAAAAGCCAGATAAAGACACAAATCAAACATTTCGAGACGGCTGTGAGCGAAGGTAACGTTGAAGCGGCAAGCGAACAATATAAACTCGTTGTCAAGAAATTGGACAAAACCGCATCTACGAGCACAATGCACAAGAAAACAGCCGCACGAAAGAAATCACGACTCGCCAAGAAGCTGAACGCACTCAAAGCCAAAAAGAGTTAATTGGTGAGTGGTTAATTGGTGAGTAGTGAGCTAAAGTAAATTAAAGTGCCTAAAGTGAGCTAAAGTGACTAAAGTGAGCTAAAGTTGGATGGCAGAAGACCAATTCTCGATACTGGATGTGAGAGGCAAGAGGACGACCCCGTGAGATAGAATAAGGATTATCTCACTGGGTAAACCTCAGTGACATAGGAATGAGAGGATATGACAATGCATAGCCGTTCAGCTTTTCATCTGGATTGTACTGCTGTGATTCCAGAGTGTGGATTCGAGTGTGCAAAATGTATTCAAGAGATGGAAACCACCTTCGCCAAGATGCAGGGCGTTGGTAAGTTCTATATGGAAGGCGAAGGAGAAGACACGAAAGTCATAGTCGAGCATGAGCCGAGTACGATAGCAGTGGAAAAGCTGGTCGAGATTTTCAAAGGTCTGCCTTCATTCTATGAAGGATGCTTCATACCGACTGTGATTACATCATAACACATCAATCGAGCAGGCCGGCTAACGTTAGTACGATTGCAGGAAAAATGAGCTATCCAAGATAAGTCTTTATCGATACAATCATCCTAACTTTTTGTTCGCGTGTCGTTAGCGGATTAGCGAACTACTACCTGAAGGGAAAAGGTTTTTAGAGGCTCCACACCTTCTTCCCAGGGTCTATGGTAAACGAGCTGGAGAGTCATTTGGCCTGCACTAATGGCCTTGAAACGAAAGATTTCCCAGCCGCCTGCGCCTACAAGCGGCGGCCCACCTGTCTCAGATGACTTGAACTCCGCTTCGCCCATCTGCTCTAAGATAGACTCCTGGTTTTCAGCTACCTCCCACCCATATCCGGTTGTGGGATTTGATTCCAGTGTGACGACAAGAATCCGGCCTTGCTCAAGCTTAACCTGGCTGTCGGCATCTCCCTCATCGACATTGACCTCTTCAGGTTCAACCGGTGATATTCCTCCAAACAAATGCTCAGCAAGGACTATCAGGTCCTGGACATCTACTATGCCGTCTCCGAAAGGTGTCGGGCCAATATCACACAATGGCTCGTCTGTGCCCCAGTGCTCAATTAGTATAACCAGATCATCGATGTCAACGGTTCCGTCGACGTTTAAGTCAACAATCGGAAAGATCGGTGCTTGCCACAAATCGGCTCCACCAAGTCCACCGGGTCTCGGTCCCGCCAAATCACAGAAGTAGAGCAGGTGCGCATCGGCTGACGTGCTTGATGAGGTCTCTGCGGAAGCCGTGTTGACTATAGGCCCAAGGTTGAGCGGTGGTCCCCAAAGGTCATCTTTCGTTGCGCGTTTGATCATCCACAGGTCTCGTCCACCTTGCCCTCCTATGCGATCGGAGAAAAAGTACAGCCGGAGGCCGTCCGCTGAGATGCTGGGACAAGCCTCCCCGTATTGGGGGCTGTTGATTGCTGGCCCCAGGCTTTGCGGCTGCTCCCAGTCACTGTCCTGGCTCGGTCGCGTCGTTCCCCACAGGTCTACGCTACCCGCGCGGGCGGAGTGAAAGAACAGCGACAGGCCATCTGCTGATATACTAGGGGCATTGTCGTTACTTGAAGAATTGACCGTCGGTCCCAGGTTCACCGGTTCACTCCAGGGATCATCAACCTTGGCCCGTGTTGCTACCCACAGATCAGTCCCGCCTACGCCACCCGGTCGCCTATAGGAATCGAAAAAAAGAGACAAGCCATCGGCTGAGATGCATGGCTGCGTTTCATCGACCGCAGAGTTCACGGGGAGGCCAACGTTGACTGGTGTGCTCCAGTCGTCTTCTGTTGTTTCCCGCGTTGTTACCCATATGTCGAAACCACCGGCATTGCCACCATATCCACCCGGGCGAGCGGAAGTGAAATAGAGTGACAGACCATCATCTGAAATACATGGTGCCCAGTCATTTGCCGAGCTGTTGACGATTGGCCCAAGATTCGTTGGCGTAAAGAAGGTGAAATCTGCGTTTGTAGACTCCACAGCCAGGCCCAATGCCAAAACCAATACGAGTGAAATTGTTTTTTTCATTTTATCACCCTTTCAAAATACTATGCACACTTTTACTGCATTAGCCTTATCTTTTTGGATTATCTCCTCCAAAAAGTTTATCAGACACGAATATTTAATATAACATCTGCTGAGTATTTTTCAAGAAAAAACCGGCAAAATCACTTAAAATATTCAGGTGAGATAATTGGGTGGTCCAACTTGTTAATGCTCTATATTACGGCTTACTCAATAGAGTATTTGATTTAACTACAGATATGTTGGGCAGCCAGTCGATATAAGAATCAACTGGATGTTTTTTATGGGATTGGAAGATGGCGGAAATATTTAAAGAGCAAATAATCAAGCTATTGAAGCACAACGATTACGCGCCGCTGAAACTCGGGCAATTAGCCAAGGCATTAGGTGTAAGCTCGGAAGATTATCCACAGTTTAAAGAGGCTTTTGACCAGCTTCGTCAGGTCGGGCACGTGGTGATAGGTGCGAGGAACTTAGTCAGTTTGCCATCATTGTCCGGTCAAATCGTGGGGACATTCAGAGCAAATCCCAAAGGATTCGGCTTCGTAACGCCCCGTGAGCCGAATTCACACGGTGACCTATTCATTCGGCCAACCGCTACGGCCGCTGCAATGACCGGCGACATTGTTATTGCAAAGGTCAAAAGAGAAGGCAAACGCGGCGGGCAGATGCGGTTCAGCGGCGAAGTAATTGAGGTCCTCGAACGGGCACAAAACAAATTCGTCGGGACCCTTTTGAAACATCCGGAGGCCTGGATTGTTCAGCCGGACGGAGCGAGCTTTATCGAGCCGATTTCCGTTGACGATGTCGGTGCAAAAGGGGCCAGGGAAAAAGACAAGGTCGTGGTGGAAATACTTTCGTATCCGACAGAAAAATATTTGGCACGCGGTGTGATTATCGAGGTATTAGGCAAAGCGGGACGATACGAAAGCGAGATACAATCGATAATCCGCCAGTATCACTTGCCGGGTGAGTTTGAGGAAGATTGTATCGAGCAGGCGCGCGAAGCGGCTACTCAATTCAATCCAGAAGACTTGAACCATCGGGACGACATTACAGAGAAAACCATTATTACGATTGATCCGCCGGATGCAAAAGATTTTGACGATGCAATAAGCCTTGAAAAAAACTCCGACGGCAACTGGGTTCTGGGCGTTCACATCGCCGACGTCAGTCACTTTGTGCAGCAGGATTCGCCGCTGGATACCGAGGCAAAAGACCGCGGGAACAGTGCCTATCTGCCCGGCAAAACAATTCCAATGCTGCCGGAGATTTTAAGTAACGGTATTTGCAGTCTCCAGCCCGAGCAGAAGCGCTTTGTCAAAAGCGCGTATCTAACTTACGACCAGAAAGGTAACGTCGTATCGCGCAGTTTTGCCAACTCTATTATGTGCTCAACGCAGCGTCTGAGCTACCAGAAAGCTGACAGGATTTTGAAAGGGCATACCAAAGATGTGAAACCCGAAGTAATTGAGTTGCTGAAAGATATGGAGAGACTGTCCCGAGTAATAGAGCAACGACGAAGGAAAAACGGAATGCTACATCTGGATTTGCCGGAAATTCAATTGAAAATGGATAAATCCGGCCGAGTTGTGGGTGCCCACCCGGCCGATGACAGCTATCCGCATACGATAATCGAGATGTTTATGGTCGAGGCCAATGATGCTGTAGCTTCACTTTTGGACAGGCTGAACCTGGCCTTTATCCGGCGGATTCATCCGGAGCCGGATGTTTTGAGTATGAAGAATCTTGCCAAATTCCTTAAGGGCTTTGGTTTCAGTTTGCCTCGAAATCCCGACCGGGCCTCTATACAGGATTTGTTAGCCGCCGTTAAAGGCGCTGATTGTTCATTTGCAGTGAATTTAGCCGTCCTGCGAAGTTTCGAAAAGGCCCAGTACGCCCCGCTGCATATAGGTCATTATGCTTTAGCCTCAACTCACTACTGTCACTTCACCAGTCCGATCCGTCGATATGCAGATTTACTTGTTCATCGCGTTTTGGAATACTATCTTCAAAAACGTCCGGACTCGGCCAGGGACGTTTCAGCCGGGCTGGATTTAACAGAGATTGGTAAACACATTACCTTCACCGAGCAGCGAGCAGAGGGCGCTGAAAAAGAATTGACGACGGTGCTGATACTGCAAATGTTGAGCAAGAAAATCGGAGAGGAGCTTGACTGTGTTGTTACCGGCTTAACAAGCTTTGGCGTATTCGTGCAGTCGCGAAAGTTCGGCATCGAAGGCCTTATCCGGATGGTCGATTTGGGGCAGGACTATTGGAAATACAACACAAAGGCACAGTGTATTACCGGCGAACATTCGGGTTACTGTATCCGTTTAGGCCAAGCGATAAAAGTACGTATAGTTTCAGTCAATGTCCCCGCGCGTCAGTTGAATGTCACTCCTGTCGAGCCATTGGCTACAGCGCCAAGGCCGCGAAGTAAAAGCAAACCGGGGAAAAAGAATAGAAGAAAGCGAAAAAAATAAATACCGAAAGTTCAAAACCACACCATCTAATACCAATCACAAAAAGTAAGTGCGCCCAACATTAATTCATTGTGTAAATGAAGAAGCAAATACCGCTCCTTTACCCATAAGAGTTTGCACATTCTCGATTATTCCTTGGAGAGTTTGAAAAATTCACTAAGTGGCATTGACAGGTACCTTGCATTGCGATATAGCGCATTTTATCAACGCTGGTTTCCTTCGTAGGTGGGCTAATTAGCTTCGTAGCGTATTCTTCGTCAGATTTTGTCCTTGAGAGCAGGTTAACACTCAGAATAACAAAAAGACTGCAAGAGTTGACATTCCTGGTAACGGTTGTTCTAATGCGGATTCTGAGAATGGCGTATCCAACGAACCAGAGAAAATGTTCGAGAAAGAACCACAAAGACAACGATGGCTTTTTCTGCTCGTTGCGCAAGAGATTGCCACGGCCCCCTGCTTTCTTGCGGAAGCAAGACGGGGGCCTCCTAAGAAAATAAACGGTTTTCGTATTGCGAGGTTTGAGATTGCCACAGTCGCCTGCGGCTCCTTCGCAATGACATTGTTGGTCCATTTTCTTATGCATACTTCCTGAGAATCAGGTGAGGTGCTCGCAATGACATTTTGCAAAGGTTTTTAAAAAAGCAAAGTAACACATCAAGGATAGAGTATGAATTCTGACGGCTTCGTTGAGACAGAAGGTCTGACCAAGATATACTCTTCGGGTAAGATTCACGTTAATGCGCTTAAGGATGTGACTCTATCTCTTGAAGAAGGGAAATTCTTAGGGGTAACAGGGCCTTCCGGGTCGGGCAAATCGACTTTGATGAATCTTCTCGGTGGGCTGGATACTCCTTCTTCTGGAACAATCAAAGTCGAAGGGAAATTTATCTCCGAATTGAACAAGGAAGAGCTGGCCCTTTACCGGCGATACCAGGTAGGGATGATATTCCAGACATTCAATATTATATCCTCCTATACAGCTCTTGATAACGTAGCTTTTCCGCTGCTTTTTTCAGGTGTGCCCAAAAAAGAAAGAAATCGGCGGGCAGGCGAGATGCTGGCAAAGGTGGGGCTAATCAATCGCAAAGACCACCGTCCAGCCGAGCTTTCCGGCGGTGAACAGCAAAGGGTGGCCATTGCTCGTGCGTTAGTCAATCAGCCGAAAATCCTGCTTGCCGACGAACCCACCGGCAACCTGGATACAGGGACATCAAGACAGATTGTACAGATGCTGTCAGACTTGAACAGGAAGCAGGGCCTAACCGTCATTATGATATCCCACGAACAGGCCCTCCTGTCTGAATTCGCTGATAATATTATTCACCTGCGCGACGGGGAAGCTGTTGAACAGGAAACAATCAGGTAAAAAATAGATGAGAATTTCCGATTACATCGAGCAATCCTTTTCCAACCTGCGCAAGAAGAAACTGCGCACGTTTCTTACAACTTTTGGAGTGGTGATAGGAATCGGGGCCCTGGTTTCGATGTTTTCTTTCGGCAAGGGCGTTCAGAAAAACGTTACAGACAGTTTCAAAGAAATGGGGCTGTTTAATTATATTGCCGTCTATTCAGCCTCCAATAGAAGCAGAACCGAACAGGCCCATACGGACCCCGATGACCAGCATGACCAAATCCAAAATGAGCAAGTCCCCGATTCGGCAAACAGTCCAGTCCTCGACGATGATTTTCTGCAGGAGGTCAGAAAAATGAAAGGCGTGGAAACGGCTTTTCCCGAAATCCGTTTCCCTGCTGTCGTTCGATTCAGGGAAAAGGAACAGTTCAGCATTGTCCAGGTTATGTCTGCCGATGTTTGTCAGTCCGAATTGATGAAACTAAGGGCAGGCAAGGCATATACTGGCGATGCGGAGAATTCCTTGATTGTAACTGATTCGCTGCTGCGCCGTTTGGATATCAAGGAGTTCGAAACCGTGCTCGGAGAACAAATCGAGGTCTCCACCCTTGCTATTGATTCGGCCCTTCTTAATCCGGCAAATATGATGTCGATTATGCAGGGTGACAAGCTCCCTTTTAGCCAGGAGAGCTATAGCTTCACCATCGCCGGTGTGGCTGAACGTATGGGAATGGGCGGATTTATTCCGGTGCGCAGCGATGTTTATATGCCTCCCGGCCCGGCCGAAGGGATGAAAAAAATATCGCTGACAAGTATCAGGGATTTTTTCCAACCGGCGGAAAAGCTCAAAGGCTATTCGGCAGTGACTATTAAGGTGGCTTCGGTAAAATATATTGACCCCATAAAGGAGCAGATGGAAGCGAAGGGGCTTAAGACTTTTGCACTCATAGACCAGCTAAAAGAAATCAAGACCGCATTTTTATTTATGGATATGTTCTTAGCTGCGGTCGCGATGATTGGCATTACAGTCGCCTCTTTGGGGATAATCAATACGATGGTGATGTCCATTCTGGAAAGATACAGAGAGATAGGAATTATGAAGGCCATTGGGGCCAGTGATAAAGATGTAAAAAAAATATTCTTCTTTGAATCCGGAATGATTGGTTTTTTAGGCGGCATTTTCGGTCTTGCTCTTGGATGGTTCGTAAGTACGGTGATCAACCAGATCGCCAATCATTTTCTGTCCAAACAAGGTGTTCCGTATGTCAATTATTTCAGCTTTCCCTTGTGGCTTTGTTTGGGGGCAGTTGCCTTTTCCATCCTGGTCAGCTTGGCAGCCGGGCTGTATCCGGCATTGCGGGCAGCCCGCGTTGACCCTGTCGTCGCACTGCGGCACGATTAACATCGTTAACTTTAAGTTCGTTAATATTATCCAACTTGTAACTCACTACTTGCTCTGATAAACGCATTGCAATTGTGGGGTTTGGGACTATAATTTTCTCAATGTTTAAGAATATATCCATAATCGGCGATGGTGGGATGGGCACCGTTTTGGCTATGCTGCTCTGCGAGAAGGGTATAGCCACACGGATGTGGGGTTATGACCGTCGGCAGTTGGAACAAATAGAGCAGAACCGTGAAAATAAGAAATTTCTGCCCGGGTATAAACTGCCGGAAGAGCTTGTGTTTGAAGCCGACGATGAGCTTATAATGGCCGGGGCGGACCTGATTGTCTCCGCCGTGCCGTGTCAGTTTATGCGCGGGGTTTGGAAGCGCTTGAAAGATTACGTTCCGCAGGGCGTTCCCATCGTCTCGGTCGCCAAGGGTATCGAGAATGATACATTGCTGCGCCCGACCCAGATAATTGGGGAGATATTGGACGAAAAACGAGGGACGAGAGACGAGGGACGAGGGACGAGATTTGCTGTGCTTAGTGGGCCTACTATCGCCGATGAATTAGCTCGAAGACTTCCGGCGACGGCCTGTGCGGCAGCCAAGGATGAGGCTTTGGCCAAGGAAATTCAACACACTTTTTCCGATGGTGTGCCCTGGCTGCGCGTTTATACTAATACCGACATTGTCGGGGTTGAGTTAGCGGGTGCTATGAAAAATATTATTGCCATAGCAGCGGGGATTATAGACGGCACAGGCGCCGGTGATAACGCCAAGGCGGCGCTTTTGACCAGAGGGCTCGCTGAGATAACCCGCCTGGGTGTTACAATGGGGGCCAGAGAGCAGACCTTTGCGGGATTGACCGGGCTTGGTGATTTGGTTACGACCTGCATTTCGCCAAAGGGAAGAAACCGCTCATTCGGCGAAAGGGTCGGCAAAGGGCAAACCGCAGAGCAGGCCCAAAGGGCCACCGAATCGGTCGTTGAGGGCGTTGCCACCTGCAAATCGGTGGTTGCTCTTGGAGGGCGATATAATGTTGAGATGCCGATTACACAGGCTGTCCATGAGGTTCTGTTTGAGAACAAGCCGGTACAGACGGCTATTGCAGATTTAATGAAGCGCCGACTCAAGGCTGAATGATTAATCTCGATTCTCGATTCTCGATACTCGGTACTCGTTAAATGGTGAGTCCGCCAAAAGATGGCGGATCTTCGATGGTGAGTAGTTAGTTGGTGAGCAGTAATTAATCAATTAACCAGATTAGTCCTATAAACTTTGTTTTCTCCCCCTGCCGCAAGAACTTCCGCAATCATTTCATATTCATTTCGAGAGGACTTTTTGGTGTGCGAAAAATCTTCTAATTTTGAAAAATTTTTCGTTAGAGGAAAATTTAACAATAAAAAACTGGTTTTCTGAGCAGAAGCTATACCAACGTATTTGGAACGGTGATTTTATCAGAAGTGGGGGCGTCTTTTTGCAATCCTCTGCAAAATGAGTTACTGAAATTTTTTCAGGCATTTGGCCGGCCTGGCTTTTGTTTTATATACTTTAGTTGGCATCACGGTTTTTAGAAGTACAGGGCCAAGTAATTTAATGCAGGTAATGACCTGGAAACCCGATAAATCAGGATGATTCAGCCGGAGGCTTTTGTTTTATCGTAAGTAGCGAAATGAAAATCCAGGCTTGAGCTTCGGCTAATGTGGAGTGGTAGAATAAAGACCCTTACAGGTGTTATAAGCATTATGCTTGATAAAAAAATACGCTTTTGCGGGTAAAATTCTCATGTTTAGACTATTGAAAAAGCGCGCATATTCGATTGGTGTGGATATTGGCGACGATGGCCTGAAGCTGGTCCAGCTTGGAGATAACGGAAAGGGTATAAGTTTAATTTCCGGCAGCAGTGAAAATCTTCCGAAAGGTGTGAAAGCCGGCAGCAGCAAGTGGCAAAGATGGGCCATCGAGGCCATACGTCATCTGACATCGAATGGCGACTTTCAGGGCAAGGCGGTGATAGCGGCAATGCCGACGAGCGAGCTGTTTATTGATCATATAAGAATGCCGAAGACAGATGAAAACAAGCTCGATGATGCTATCTTTTCGAGGATAAAGCAGAAACTTCCGTTCGAACCGGTCAAAGAGAACACAATAATGAAGTACATTCCTATGGAGCAGGATAATGTTCTGGTAATAGCAACAGAGCGGAAGATTATCGATAGACATCTGGCGATATATGAAAAGGCAGGCCTGTCGATAAAGTCCATAGGTGTTTGGCCGACAGCTCTGGCAAACTGCTATACCAAGTTTTTTGGTCGGCGTAAATCCGACCTTGAAGCAATCGTAATGATAGTTTGCATTGAGGCGAACTTTACTAACGTTGTTATTTGTCGTCATAAGAACTTGCTTTTTGCTCGTTTGATATCGATAGGACTAAAGCAACTGGGTAACAAGAAAGGAGTAAGCAGATTGGTTCTGGAGCTGACCGCCTGCAGACGGCAGTTTGCATCAATGTACCCAAGAGCTCAAATCGAGCGTCTGATTTTCCTTTCAGGCCAGGCTGTAAAAAGAGATATATGCATGACGATAGCAAAGCAGCTGGAAATGCCGGCACAACTGGGAGATTGTCTGGCGGCAGTGGAAATAACTGATGCGACTCGTCTAAGCAGGGACTCCAAAGGTGATAAAGGGTCTTTAGGGGCCCCGATAGATAGAAGGAATTGTCAGCTTAACTGGGCTATTGCCTTTGGGCTTAGCTTGTCGTAGAGACACTGACTGACACTGAGGAGAACACTGACTGACACGGACGAGAACACTGAAAGACACTGACAAGTTAGTTTTAGTCCGTGTTCTAAGAGGAGACAAACAAGAAAATGGTTAATATAAATTTTGTGCCCGATGATTACGTTCAAAACAACGAATCGCGCAGAACAAACTTGATGTATCTTGTGTTATTTGTGGTGCTGATGATAGCGTTAGGCGCTTCCTTTACGACCATCAAAATACGGCAGCGTGCCTGTAGTGTTAAAGAGAAACTCGTGAATACCAAGATGACGCAGATACAAAAGGCCATAAAACAGTTCGAAGAGCTTCAGGCCAAGCGCGGTGCAATGATGAGGACAGCTCTTACCACTGCGGAGCTGCTTGAGCCGGTGCCCAGAAGTGTTTTGTTAGCGTCATTGACGAACAACCTGCCTTCGGGTGTCTCGCTGATAAAACTGAACCTGCTTCAGAAAGCGCCCAGGCAAAGCAACCGTGCTGCGTCAAGCAGTAAATATCAAGCCGCACAGGCTAAAAAGACAGCAGCAGAAAACAAAGTCTCACAAGAGAAATTATTAGAGACCCATATAGATATCGAAGGCATGGCTCCGAGCGACCTTCAGGTTGCAGCTTATATCGAACGGCTGAGTACTTCGAGCTTGCTTGACAACGTAGCACTGGTGGAATCAAAAGAACATAAAATCGAGGACAGCACGTTCAGGCGATTCAAACTGACGGCAATGCTCGGGAAAGACGTCCATCTTACTAAGGATGACGTTAAGAAAATCAGAGACGGAGCTGAGAATACATTGTGGAATTTTTGAAACACGGACTAACACTGACTAAAAGACTGACACGGACTAACACTGACGTCAGTGTCCGTCAGTGTTCATAAATTGACCAATTAACCAAACTAAGATGAGGGCATAATTATGACAAGCGGTTTAAGAAAAGCTGTGTTTTCCGTCTTATTGTTCGGTGTAGCTATAGTCGGCTACCGATATATGATTAAGCCGGCCAACAAACATCTGTCCGATACAAAAGGGCGTCTTGAGACAAAATTGGTTCAATTAAGCAAATTTGGAAAAGCTGCTACAGCAGCAGAGGACCTTACAAAGCAGCTTGAGCAGCTGGAAGAGGCGATAAAGTTTTTTGAAAACAAGCTTCCTCCCAAAAGCCAGATTCACAAGGTGCTTGAGCAGGTAACAGTGATTGCCCAAAAGCAGGGCCTAAAGCCCAAAACAATTCGAACACTCAAGAAAAAAGATAATAGCGGCTATATAGAACAGCCCTTAAAAATGGAATTGGAGGGCAATTTTAGTTCCTTTTACTCGTTCCTATTAGAGCTTGAGAAGCTTCCTCGCATAATGAAAATTCGTGAGCTTAAGCTGGATAAGCATAAAAGCGCGGAGGGCCAAATAGCTGCTGATTTTATAATAAGTATATTTTTCCAGAATAAAATCGGTTAAGTGGTGAATGGTAAACGGTGACCGGTAAATAGTAATAACCAGTTACCATCTTTAATGGAGCTTAATTATGTTATCTTTTTTACGCGATCAAAGCCTTGAAGATTTACCGGCACAAAAAAAGACGAGCACAACCGCCGGCAAGGCACCTGGTGACGGCACCGACAAGTCACAGGAATCTGAATACCTTACCGTGGCGACTCAGAAAAAACGAGTTCGCAAAAGTACCACGCTACTTGCCGTTTTGTTTATTATAGGTCTTCTGTGCCTTTGGTTTATGATAAATAAGAGCACCCCGAAAGCAGCATCCGCAGGTTCTGTTGAGACGGAAGAGACGCTGATTGAGACGGCCATTAACCGACTCACCGGCGTTAAGTCAAAAATCTTTAACAGGATGGATGAAATAGTCAAAAAATTCTATGAGTTTTCCAACGTGCCACAGGTCGAGGTCAATGAGCTGGCGAAAAATCCTTTTGAGGTTGAAACCTTTTCAGCCAATTTAAGGAAGAAGCCCGGTGCTGGGGAAATTGACGCAAAAAAGCTCTGGCAACAGCAGATAAGATATAAATCAAAGGGCATGCAGCTTTTGAGTATTATGCAATCGAACCAGGGCAATTGCTGCATGATAGATGATAGAATCCTCTATGAGGGTGATTCAATCAATGGTTTTAAGGTTCTCCAAATTGGCGATAGTTACGTCAAGCTTGAATCGGATGGTGTGCAAATAACATTGATGCTGTCGGAATGAATCCCGTTAGAAATTCTGTAACGGGAATCTAATGATACACAAAAATATGAAATTTCTAACTGGATGAAGCTACCCTTTATATCTGAAAAAAGAAAGGATTCCTCGAAGCCGAAAAAGGATTTAGAACGGAGCTTAGACACCGGCTCGGCACCAAGTCCGGACTGCTCCGAGGACCAGTCGGTGCGCGGGCTAAGTGAGCTTTATTCTCCGGAACAGGCGAGCGAATCACATGTTTACGATATCGCTGATGTCCTGCTGGAGATGGGCAAGATTAATTCCAAGCAGCTCACAAGCCTGCGAAAACAACAGCAGGCAAAACCAGCTTCTGATGTCACAGCATTGCTGTTGAAGATGGAGAAGATTAGTTCTGATGATATTTTGACGGCCACAGCCAAGTTATATGACCTCGAGTTCAGACATATAGGGCCGGATGACGTGAAGAAGGAAGCTCTTGAGAAACTTAACATTGATTTTATAAAGAGCAACTCCGTTTGTCCGATTGCGATAGAGCAAGGGACTTTGGTTGTTGCAACAAGTGAGCCGGCAAATGTCCTTGCGATAGAGGATGTGAAAAGACAAACCCAAATGGAGGTTAGGGTCGTAGTCTGCAGCACGGAAGACATCGAGGCCATGTGTGATTCCTTTAAGGACGAAAGGCTTGATTATAACCTCGACAATATCATAAGCGATATGGCGGATGTTGAGGTCGTTCAGGACCAGGAGGAGGCTTCCGAAGACCTGGAACAAATGGCAGGCCAATCGCCCGTCATTAAGTTCGTCAATTATCTCATTAGCAACGCAGTGCGTGAAGGCGCCAGTGACATCCATATCGAGCCAAAGGAAAAGTCTATGAAGACAAGGTTCCGCATAGACGGCGTCCTTTTCGAGATGAAGCAGTCGCCGTTGAATATGCATCCTGCGA
>JAIVYN010000026.1:0-23463 GCA_048635425.1 Candidatus Aegiribacteria sp. | reverse complement strand
GTCTGGCCCCTAATCACGGCCTGTTCGCATACCCTGTCCTCCAGGCCGCAGACATCCTCATTTACAACAGCGACCTTGTCCCCGTGGGCGCCGACCAGAAACAGCACATCGAGGTTACACGCGACATCGCAATCCGATTCAACAATCATTACAGCGAAGTCTTCACCGTGCCGAAAGAACACATCATCGAATCCGTAGCCGTCGTTCCGGGCATCGATGGCCGAAAGATGAGCAAAAGCTATGGAAATACAATCGAAATATTTGAGCCGGAAGATAGTGTTAGAAAAAAGATTATGAAAATCGTTACCGACTCCACGCCGGTCGAAGACCCCAAGGACCCCGACAAATGCAATGTCTTTGCACTTTTGAAGCTTGTCGCCTCGCCGGAGGAATTGGCCGATTGGGAAAGCAAATATCGAAATGGCGGTATGGGCTACGGCCAGGCCAAAAAACGCCTCGCCGAACTGATGACAGATTATTTCAAACCGTTCCGACAGAAAAGAACCGAGCTTGAAAATAATATCGACTATGTCAAAGAAGTGCTTTCCAACGGTGCCGAGCGGGCAAAAGCCGTAGCCCGGGAGACGCTCGAAAAGGCCCGCCAGGCTGTCGGATTGAGAAAATAATTGTGGCTGATAAACTTGTTACAATTGCGACGTTCCCAGATTACATCGAAGCCGATTTAGCCAGACAGTTGCTCGATGATTTTGGAATCAAATCGGTTACAATAGGCGAGAAGTTTGGGCTCCCTTATCCGATTCCTTCTGAAGCAAAACTGCAGGTTTTCGAAAGCCAGGCTAAGCAGGCACAGGAAATCTTGGAATCTCAGGAATCTCAAGAGGAACAGGAGCAATAATACCGAGGGCATAAATTGGCTGATTATCGTGTAAATCTTGACATATTTGCAGGGCCTCTTGATTTGCTCCTGTATCTGGTCCGCAAGGAGGAGGTGGATATTTACGATATTTCCATCGCTAAAATAACCGACCAGTACATCCACTATATCGAAATGCTCAAAAGCCTTGATATTGATCTGGCCGGCGACTTTCTGGTGATGGCCGCAACGCTGATGCAGATAAAATCAGCAATGCTCCTGCCAAAAGCGGAACCCGATTCCGCCCTTCTCGGAGAGGAGGATTTGGCCGACCCCCGCGCAGAGCTTATCCGCCAGCTCCTCGAATACAAGAAGTTCAAGGACGCCGCTAATCTACTCAACGCCGCTGCTGATGAGCAAAAAGAACGCTTCGGCCGACCCGGCACTATTGTCGAGCAGTTGAAGCCGAGCGCCGAACCTGAGATTGATATTGAACAGGTCAGTATCTGGAACCTGCTCGAGGCCTTCGATTCAATATGCAAGGCCACCGGCACTATTGGCGACATCAGCCGTATCAAGGACGATACGCCCATTGATTTGTATCAGATAGAGATTTTGCATCGGCTGCAGACAGAAGGCCCGATGACTTTTGAACGCCTCTTCGAGTCCAGAACAAATCGCCTTGTAATGATCGGATTATTCCTGGCACTTTTGGAATTGATTCGAGAGAAATTGATTTGGGCCAAACAGCAGGCCTCCTCCTCTTCTATATACTTAAGGCCATTAACTGATGAACCCGCCGAGCAGGCTGTGCAAAAGGCCATCATTGCCGCCGAGGCCGACGACAAGTCTGCTCATCCCCAAGCTTCGCTTGAGGCTGCCACGCGGCAAAAACAACCTCCTCTGACAATTTCTGAATTTGCCTCAAAAATCAGGTCCGTGGTTTTGCAGCAAAAGCAGGAACAAGTCGAAGAGCCCTTCTCACAGGCCGAAGAAATACAAGCCGCCGAAGACCATAAAAATTGACGATTGAAAGTGCCCAGGCTTTCGATAAGCTCAGGTGGTGCGCTGAGTTTGAGGTCTCCACGTATCAATAATTGAGTTATTATGGGTCTGTGGTTATTTGCTTTTGTGGTTTTTTGTGCTATACTTTAAATAGCGAATAACGAATATAGTGGGGGATGAAGAGGCTCACACATCGATATTACACCTACAGCCCTTAACAAAGTGGGAAAAGTACAGTGATTGCTCGAACATCTTGTGGGGTTAATTGCCATCGGCTGAATAACTTGGTTTTCATGTAAACTCAATGGCAGTTTATGTCGATTAAAATCTGTTACTGGGACGACCATCGTTAAAGCAGCACCAGCGGTAAAAATGGGCAGAGTCGTCTCAATGTACAGGGCCTTTTCCCAAATGAGGAGAGCAATAATGGTCCCAAAAACATGCAAAATTCGTTGTCGCCGGGGATTCTCGTTAGTCAGCGTAATGATTGCGATTGCTATCCTCTTAGCGGCTCTTATCGGAACTTCCAATTTTAGATATTATTCCGCTTTGGATGCAAAAAAAGCTGCCGCAAAGATAACCGCCTCCAGAATCGGGTTGATGCTCTGCGAAAATTGGCGGGGCCTCGGAGGCATAGAGACTTATGACCCAGCAGCATATTTAGGTTCAGATCTGACAATCACTGCAAGTAGTGGTCCTTCCGAGCCGACGGATTTTACCCTCCTGGGAAGCTACACCGTTACTGTAAATGGCGCTAACTTCTATATAACTTTATCGTGGAAAGACGTTAGTGCCGGATTGAGGGCCTTGAATATCATTGTAGCCTGGGCACAGCGGGAGCAGGGAACGAGCAGCCTTAATGATACGGATAGATCTTTTAAGCTCACAACCTACGCCTTATAACGGCCGATGGAGACGAAGATGATTAACAAAAGATTAACAGCCTCACGGGGCTTTACACTTATAGAGTTGATGATAGCCATAGCAATTATGGTGATTGTCGTGCTTGCTATCGGCGTGGCCTTAGTTGACGGCCAGCGCGGCTGGAACTACATGTATGATCGTATATACTCGGATGTAGTTACAGACGGCTACGTAGCAAGGAGGAAGTTTGACGCAGTAATGCGCAAGGCAAGCAGGGACAAGTTCCTGCTCGATCCCGCCGGCGGTTGGGTTGAGGTCTATTACTATGCAAATGATGCATCTACTGTCGTTGACCGCTATGCACGTTTCTATGCGTCCGGCGGTAAACTGAATGTTGAGTACGGCCAATTGGATCCAAAAGCAACAGACACAATCGAGACTGTCTGCGGGAATGTATCCAGTTGCACGTTCAAGCAGCTCGGCCGGTCCATACAAATGATACTTAAACTCGACAACAGCACACAGAAAAACACACTTATCACGTCTGCGGTTACGAACAATTAACAAAAATGTTTCCTAAAAAGAAAGGGAGGTAAATATGAAAAAGCTACTAAAAACAAAAAAGCGTGGCTCTGCCATACCACTGGCCATAGTTGTGGTCTTGATATTGCTTGCAATGGGGACAGGGCTACTCAGTATGGGTTTGAACAGTCGTACCTTTTCTTTGCGAACCACCTCGGATATTACAGCTCGATGTGCTGCGGATACAGGGTTGACAATGGCTTTGTATCAAATGAACGAAAAACTGAAGGTTAAACCCTGGTCAGTCAGCTCTCTGCCAAAGGCAACAGACATAAACTTACTCAACTGTGACGCGTCCTATAGTTACAGCGTTACAGGTAATATCGCCAAAGGCTATATTATGCAGTCCGTTGGAACAGCCGATCAGGCCCAAAGAACAGTCTATGCGACCATAGGACTGCGGGGATTATTTGAGCATGCGATTCTAACGAAAGGAAGTCTGGTATTGAAATCCGGTACGACCATTGATGGATACAACTCCGGGGACCCACTTGATACCGATTTCAATGTAGATATTGGCACCCAAAGCACTGAGGACTCGATGGTAGTTCTCAACAGTGGTGTAAATGTGAAGGGCGATGTTCTTGTGGGCCTCGGCGGCGATCCGGATACTGTTATAAAAGACCTGGGCGCGACGACCGGTGATCAGTTCGGAGGAACAGAAAAAGATCCCTTACCTCTGATATCCCCGCCGGCACTGCCCGATACGGGACTTGATCTTACCGCCAAGAGCGAAATCGTAACAATTACCCCTACAGAGAACGGTCAATATGGCAACATTACTTTGGCATCGAGCGTCAAGGCGGGAATATTGGAAATAGATGGCGGAGATGTTGTCTTGTACATCACCGGAAATATCGATCTCGGTAATTCGTGCGAGATTGTTGTAAAGGACAATTCGTCTTTGACTATTTACTTAGATGGAGATATTGTCAGCGGATTGGGCAGCAGTATCGGTACAGAAAATCCCTCCAAGGATGCCTTAACAATACAATTGTACGGTACAGGCGAAGGCGAACAGAACTTCGACATCAAGGCCAAGAACGAATGGACTGGAGTAATCTATGCCCCAAATGCTAATATTGATCTATATGCCAACGGAGATGTTTACGGTGCTATTGTCAGCGATAGCTTTGAATTCAAGAACGGGGGAAATTACTACTACGATGAAGCGCTGAGAACAGTCAGCCTGGAAGACGAGGGTGTATCTTTCGTAGTAGAGCGTTGGTATGAGGGCAGCCCTAAGTTATCAATTTCGGATATACAGTCTACGCCTATAAAAACAAAGTAAGCTGTAAAATAGCAAAATTGGGGGCTGAAGCTGTCATTTAACCTTTCTCACCAGAATCAGGTTTTTGGGTCGTGGGTATCGACTTGTTGTGGGTGAAAATGAGAAAGAAAATGAATAAGATACTACAATCAAAAAAGCGTGGCTCTGCCATACCGCTGGCAGTGGTTGCGGTCTTAATATTGCTTGCAATGGGTACAGGACTGCTGAGTCTCGGTTTGCAAAGCCGCATTATCTCTATACGAACGGCCTCGGACATCGCAGCCCGCTCCGCCGCCGACGCCGGACTGATAAAGGCTCTCTTTGAAATGAACGAGAAGCTGAAAGTTGAACCCTGGAACGGCAGCAGCCTGCCACAGGAAACAAATATAAGCCTGCCCAATTGTGACGCGGTCTTTAGTTACACAGTTACCGGTGATCTCGGCAGCGGCTATACTGTTGAGTCCACTGGAGTTTCCGGCCCGGCCCAAAGAACCGTTAGCTGCACTTTACAACTTCAGGGACCATTTGAAGCAGCAATTTTCACGAAAGACGGTATGGAACTAAATAACTCAGCCGTGGTGGACTGGTACAATAACACCGAAGACGACAAAATTATGCAAATTGGCACGAACAGCACCGCATCAGGCTCCGTTGTTTTGAGAAACTCGGCAACTGTATATGGTGATGTAGTTGTGGGTATGGGCGGAGACCCAAGTGTAGTTATTAACGACTACGGCGCGACCGTAACCGGCGATACCCGCGCCTTGACGGAAAGATACGTTATGCAACCAGTAACGGTGCCGGAGTGGCTGGAATCGCTGCCCTCCAACGGCCCTATACAAAATGATACAACAATATCCAATTCCGCGAGGTATAGCAGCATTGACCTTGGGAACAGCGAAACAGTTACAATCACTGGTGGGGACATTACACTTTATATTACCGGCGGCATAATCCTCGGTAACTCTGCTGAGCTGGGGATAGAGAATGATGCATCTTTGGTCCTGTATTTAGGTGGGGATTTTGAAGGTAAAAACTCAAGCACCGTTAACAACGAGACTCAGGACTCTCAAAAACTCAAAATATACGGTCTCGATAGCTGCGAGACTATTCAGTTTAAGAACAGCAGCGATTTTTACGGAGCAATTTACGCTCCCAACGCGGATGTAGTGATGAACAACTCCGCTAACATATACGGGTCAGTTGTATCCAAGAGCTTTGACCAACGAAACTCGGGCACCTTTAACTATGACGTGATGCTGAGAGATGTCAGTATAAATGACGAAGCTGTGTACTTCACGATAACAAACTGGCACGAATAATAGAATAAGCAAACCAACCTGATAATAAGGTTTGGCCATACGGAAACTCCAGCCCAAAACACCTGGTGAGTAGTGAGTGGCGAGTAGTGAGTGGTGAGTATTCATCTCACTAATTAAGCAATTAACTACTCACCAATTAACCATCTTGTTTCACTTCTAAAATGTTACAGCGCACGAAAATTCTTGACATGCGGGCCGGTCTGTGTAATAATCCCAACCTTTTAGGGAATTTGGCCTAAAAAAACAAAAGTGTCGCGCGAAGTTATAGCGGAAAAGTTGTGCTTCGGAGTAAATTACAGCTATACGCCTTTTTTGGGCTTCTATGCAAGAATGATTAGACCAGCAAAAGAAAATTCGTCTAAAATTGCAGATATTTTAGGGAGATACCCTGCAAACCGCGGGAGCCTGATACCAATCCTGCAGGACATACAGGAAAAGTCCGGCTACTTGTCGCAAGAAGCAGTAGAAGAGCTGGAGAGGCTGATGGGGATATCGGCCAACGAGATATACGGAGTGGCCACATTTTATACGCAGTTTCGTTTCAGTCCTCCGGGGGAGCACACCATCAGGAGCTGCCAGGGAACAGCGTGCCACGTTCGTGGGGGCCACCAGCTCCTCCAGGAATTACAGCAGCATCTGGGAATCACAGCCGGCCAAACGACCGAAGATGGCAAGTTTGACCTCGAACGTGTGGCTTGTCTGGGCTGCTGTGCACTGGCGCCGGTCCTCTCGGTAGATGGCAAGGTGCATGCGCAAATCACCGCGAAGAAAATCCCATCCATACTTTCTCAATACGCCGGCAAGGAGGACGACGATAACACATGACATCATTGCAACCCCATGTTGGAAGGGGTCTTCGACAAGCCTTTACCGAAGCTCAATCTCAATGGCGCAAGCTCCAGGAAAGTGAAATCCCTATTTTCTTCGTTGGTGCGGCAACATGCGGTCGCGCCGCCGGTGCCGGAGAAGTTTTGCAGCGCCTTCGCAGCCATATCGAGGCCAAAAAACTGAAAGCTCAGGTCATCGAAGTAGGCTGCCTCGGGCCGTGCTCATTTGAGCCGCTGGTAATCGTGCATAAAAGCGGCGCACCACGTATATGTTATGGAAATGTCGGACCCGATGAAATAATCCATATTCTCGAAAATCACGTTCTGGGTGATGACCCCTGCAGCCAATGGGCTTTGGGGAAAATGTCACCGGGTCAACTGGACGGCATCGAGGATTTCAACGCACATCCGATGATGCGTCGGCAGGTTCGTAATATTCTGCGCAACTGTGGACTGATAGACCCGGAAAATCCGTATCACTACATCGCCCGCGACGGTTATCGCGGATTTCTGCAGGCACTCAAGATGGGGCCTGATAAGACCCTCGAAGAAGTCAAGGCGGCAGGGCTGCGCGGGCGCGGTGGCGCCGGATTTCCTACCTGGCGCAAGTGGCAGTTCTGTCGTAATGCGCCCGGCCGGACGAAATACTTGATATGTAATGCCGATGAGGGCGACCCCGGGGCGTTTATGAACCGCTCGCTTATCGAAGGCGACCCACACGCCGTACTGGAAGGTATGCTGATTGCGGCTTTTACATTAGGGGCATCGCAGGGTTACATCTACTGCCGGGCCGAATATCCCTTAGCTATACATCGATTGCAGGTCGCCATCTCTCAGATGCACGAATTGGGCCTGCTGGGCAAAAACATTCAAGGCTCGGGTTTCTCATTTGAGCTGACCATAAAGAAAGGCGCGGGCGCATTTGTATGCGGCGAAGAAACAGCGCTGATAGCTTCTATCGAAGGCCGGCGTGGAATGCCGCAGCCTCGACCGCCGTTTCCTGCCGTAAGTGGATTGTGGGGCAAGCCAACAGTCATCCAAAACGTGGAGACGCTGGGCAATTTGCCGTCGATTCTCCGCAACGGGGCTGACTGGTACACTCAATACGGCAGCGAGTCCAGCAAAGGAACGAAAACGTTCGCACTGGCAGGTAAAATCGAGCGGACAGGGCTGGTCGAGGTGCCGTTGGGTATCACACTCAAGGATATAGTGTACGACATCGGAGGCGGGATTCCCGCAGGAAAGGCGCTAAAAGCAGTACAGACCGGCGGGCCTTCGGGCGGCTGCATCCCAGCCGAAAAAATGGACCTGCCCGTTGACTACGAATCGCTCACCGAGGCCGGCAGCATTATGGGCTCCGGCGGGATGGTTGTGCTCGACGAAGACACTTGCATTGTCGATATTGCAAAATTCTTTCTGTCATTTACGCAGGAAGAGTCTTGTGGCAAATGTTCTCCCTGTCGGGTCGGAACGCGAGCGATGCTGAGTATTCTGGAGCGAATCGCGGCCGGGGAAGGTGAAATAGCCGACCTCGATAAGCTTGAAGAAATCGCACAGACCGTCAAAAACGGTTCGCTGTGCGGACTCGGCCAAACCGCCTCTAATCCGGTATTAAGTACATTGCGATATTTCAGGACGGAATACGAAGCGCACATACGCGAGCGAAAATGCCCAGCCGGCGTTTGCCCCCAGTTGCTTCATGCGCCATGTTCCAACGAATGCCCTGCCGGCGTCGATGTCCCGCTGTATATCTCGCTTATCCGCGAGAATCGCCTGGAAGAAGCGCTTACCTCGCACTTAGAGCGAAATCCTTTTCCCTATATATGTGCACGTGTTTGCCCACATCCGTGCGAAGGCAAATGCCGGCGCACCCAGCTTGATGCGCCAATCTCCATCCGCGCTTTGAAACGCTATATGGTAGATACGGCCAAACGCATTAAACCGAAGGAGATGGTACACGAGAACCCTCATTGTCTCGACAAGAAGATAGCCGTCATTGGGGCCGGCCCCGCAGGCTTAAGCTGCGCTTATTTCCTGCGCCGCTTGGGCTACTCTGTCACCGTATTCGAAAAGGAAGAGCGCCCGGGTGGTATGATGGCCTATGCCATCCCCGAGTACCGTCTGCCGCGCAAAATCCTGCAGCAAGAAATTGACTGGCTCTTGGGGACAGGAATCGAACTAAAAACAAACACAGACGTAGGCAAAGACCTATCTATCGACCAACTGAAGAGCCAGGGATACAAAGCCTTCTTCCTGGGATTGGGCGCCTGGAAAGGTGTGAGCTTAGGCATCCCGGGAGAGAATCTTAAGGGTGTTATGCAGGGACTGGATTTCCTGGTTAAACGACACAGAGGTTTGGATGTCACTGTCGGAAAAAAAGTCGCAGTCGTCGGTGGAGGGGATGTGGCAATAGACTCGGCACGCACATGTTTTCGCTTAGGCGCCGACGTAACAATCGTTTACCGCCGCACACGAGAGGAGATGCCAGCGATTGAAAGCGAAATCCGGGAAGCCCAGGCTGAAGGTATCCGCTTCATGTTCCTGGCGCTGCCGGAGCGCATCGAAGGCGATGGTAAGCGTGTGCAGAGACTGACCTGCCGCCGGATGAAACTTGGTGAGTTCTCTTTGGACGGACGGCGGCGGCCCGAATCGACAGAAGAGACTTTTCAACTTGAAGTTGACACCGTCATCGTTGCTATTGGGCAGCGGGTGGCGGCTGAGACCATCGCTGAACAGGTCGGCCTTACGTTGAAACGTTCTGGACGTATCGAGATAGATCCGTTTACCCACGAAACCGAAGCGGCGATGTTCTTCTCAGGCGGTGACGCAGTTACTGGACCAAGTATCGTCCTGGAAGCGGTTGGAGCAGGCGAACGAGCGGCGGTCGCAATAAACGAAAAGCTTTCGCAGAATCTCGAACCACAGGACCGCCCGAAGCCATTCTGGCGCCGAACTATTCCGAACGACACGCCATTTGACCCTGAAGCCGAACCGGTTGAAATGCCGCTCTTGAAACAAAAAACTCTGCCGCTCGAAGCACGATGTAATTTTGAAGAGGTTGAACTGGCAATCAGCAAAAATGCTGCTTACCAAG
Source organism: Candidatus Aegiribacteria sp. (assembly GCA_048635425.1). Lineage (GTDB taxonomy): Bacteria > Planctomycetota > Phycisphaerae > Sedimentisphaerales > Anaerobacaceae > NIOZ-UU13. The sequence goes on along the minus strand of JAIVYN010000026.1, from coordinate 13,685 downwards.
AATCTCTGCGATGTTTGCGGTGTGATTACCGTGTGGAAGATTGACCTCTAATGAAAAAGCAACGAAGCACAGGAGACCCGCCATCGCCCTTGGGCAAAAAGGAAACGCTAATGAGCGTAACACTGACTATAGATGGAAAAACAGTAACCGCCGAGAAAGGCCAGACGATTTTGCAATGCGCCCTGCAGAATGATATTTCGATTCCTCATCTTTGTACGCACTCGCATTTGTCGCCGTTCGGCGCATGCCGGCTTTGTGTGGTCGAAATTGAAGGTATGCGCGGCTACCCGACTTCGTGCACAACACCCGCAGCCGAAGCAATGGTGGTGCAAACCAATACGACGGCACTACAGAATCTGCGCCGAAACATCCTCGCGCTAATGATGCTCGAACATCCCAGCGCCTGCCTTGTCTGCGGCAGGCGGGAGCTTTGTGAACAATATCGGCCCGAAGCGGAAAAAGCAGGTCGCACCACAGGATGCCATACCTGTAACAATAAAGAGGTCTGCGAGGTGCGTGCCTTATCTGAGGAGCTGGGATTTTCAGACTTGCCGGTTCCGCCGTCCTATCACTATCGACCGATTGACCGGTCAAACCCCTTCATCGACCGCGACCTTAACCTTTGCATTCTCTGCGGCCGCTGCGTACGCATCTGTAAACATCAACAGGGCAAGGCCGCCATTGACTTCGTTGGCCGCGGCAGCGAGACACATATCGGCCAGGCCTTCGGATGCTCACTGTCCGAGGCAGGTTGTCAATTCTGCGGCTCGTGTATCGATGTATGTCCGACCGGCACCCTGGCCGAGAGGTACGCCAAATGGTACGGCAAGCCGGACACCGCCACACAATCAACCTGTATTTTCTGCGAGGAGGCGTGCGCTATAGAACTCGGCGCCAAAGACGGGAAACTGATTACCGCAAAAGCAGTGAATGAGGACGTCCCTGTCTGCGTGTTAGGTAGATTTGCTATCCCGGAATTTCTAAACGGTACCGACCGGTTGAGTATGCCGCATGTGCGTGTCGGCGAAGTTTTGCGCCAAACCGAATGGGAAGAAGCCCTCGAAACCACAGCCGGGAAACTAAAGGAATTTATCGGCGATAGTTTCGCGATGATCTGCGATACAACGAGCACTCTTGAGGACCGCCATATCTTTAAGAAGCTCACCAATGAGGTAATGAAATCGAAAAACTACATCGAGGTCGAGCCTGATGCGCGTGGTGTTTCGCACACATCGCTGCCGAAAGGCACGAAAGCAGCACTGCTGACGGGCAATTTTGTCGATTCGGCGAATCTGGATGGACTTGAATTGCTGATTGTGCAGGATTGTTACCCCACCGCTGCGAGCGAACGTGCTGATATTGTGCTGCCGGCGGCGGTCTTCGCCGAGATTAGTGGGACTATGCTCGATGGCTCGGGGCAAAAAAGGCCCCTGTATAAAGCGTGTGAACCGCCGGGCAAAGCTAAAGCTGAATGGTGGATAATCAGCTCGCTCGCCCGGGCAATGGGGGCCAAAGATTTTGCGTATGAGTCAGCCGGTGCAATCACGCGGGAACTGGGAATCTCAGCCGAACTATTGGCCCAGCCCAAGGATGCTCCTGCCGCCGCTACGAATGCCAAACTTAGACGAACCTTCTTCCGAGGTCATCGCATCGATGAAAAAGTGCTGGCTCTGCAGGAACTGCCGGTTGACGATACTCCCATAGCTCCCAGAGTCGAAAGCAAGAAAACAGAGGGATTCGAAATTCTGGAAAAATCTGAGATTTCCCCGAACATACACGAAATTGTAATCAAAGCACCGAACGTAGCGGAAAAAGCCCAGCCAGGCCAGTTCGTTATTATTATGGTCGATGAGAAGTCCGAACGTGTGCCTTTCACGTTGTGTGACTGGGATGCTGAAAAGGGGACTATCACCCTGATAGTGCTGGAAGTGGGCCAGTCCAGCCGCAAGTTAGTGCTCCTGAAGGCGGGAGATAGAATAGCCCACGTGGTAGGGCCGCTGGGGATTCCTCTGGAAATAAAGCGCTACGGCACAGTGGCCCTGACTGCGGGTTGTTACGGAATAGGAGCAATCCTTCGAATCGCCCCGGCGTTAAAAGAAGCCGGCAACAGGGTCATCACCATTGTAGAGGCCCGCAGCCACTATAAGCATTATTACAGAGAAAAACTTCAAGCTGTATCCGATGAGTTAATCCAAACAACAATTGACGGCTCTTTGAATATCAAGGGACATGCGGTTGATGTGATTGGGCAAAAACTCAAAGACGGCGAGAAAATCGACCTTGTCGTCGCTGTGGGCTGTCCATTTATGATGATGTTGACGGCTCAGGAGACAGAACCGTTCGGCGTGAAAACGTTGGCTGCCCTGAACCCGATTATGTTGGATGGGACCGGCATGTGCGGGGCCTGTCGCGTAACAGTCGGCGACCAAACTAAGTTTGCCTGTGTGGATGGGCCGTTCTTCGATGCGCATCTTGTCGATTGGGATGAGCTTTGGGACCGGCGTGCGGCATATAGTGCCGAAGAGATACATCTGGTCGGACGTACCGAATCTGTCACTCCGTACCATAAAGAGGAACATAATTGCAGGTGCCTGCCCTGAAGGTAAACAAGAATTTTGCAAAACTTTAGTTGAAAGCAAAGTGTAACCAATGGCTAAAGAAAAGATTCCCAGACAGCCAATGCCGGAGCAGGCCCCGGAAGACCGGGCCAGAAACTTCGAGGAAGTCCCATACGGCTACACGGAAGAAACCGCTATGCTTGAAGCCGGCCGATGCCTCAAGTGCAAGAAGCCGAAGTGCATAGCGGGATGTCCGGTTAATGTCGATATACCCGGCTTTATTGCTCTGGTACAGGAGGGCAAGTTCATTGAGGCGGCCTGGAAGGTCAAGGAGCAAAATGCACTGCCGGCGGTTTGCGGGAGGGTATGTCCGCAGGAGGAACAGTGCGAGAAGCTGTGCGTGCTTGGCGTCAAGGGCGAGCCGGTGGCTGTCGGCAGGTTGGAACGGTTCGTCGCTGACTATGAGCGCAACAGCGGCAACGTCAAAATCCCGAAAATTCCCGCCAAAACCGGCAAACGAGTGGCTATTGTAGGTGCCGGACCTGCCGGGCTTACCGTCGCGGGCGACCTTATAAAACTCGGACACGAGGTCACTGTTTTCGAGGCCCTGCAGGAATCCGGCGGAGTCCTGACTTATGGTATTCCCGAGTTCCGCCTGCCCAAGACAATCGTTCAGGCCGAAGTGGATTACCTCAAAAAACTTGGAGTCAGGTTCGTGATGGACTTTGTAGTCGGCCGCAACAGTACCGTTCGCGAATTGCTTGATAAGAAAGGTTACGGTGCCGTCTTCATCGGCAGCGGTGCAGGCTTACCATCGTTTATGAGAATCCCGGGCGAAAACCTCATCGGCGTTTACTCAGCCAACGAATACCTGACCCGTTCCAATCTGATGAAGGCCTATTTGTTTCCAAAGTACGATACGCCCCCCATAAAGCGCGAGCGCGTCGCCGTTATAGGCGGCGGCAACGTGGCTATGGATTCGGCACGAACGGCCTTGCGCTTAGGCGCCGATGTTACTATCGTCTATCGCCGGGCCCGCGAACAGATGCCCGGCCGTGACGAGGAAATCCACCATGCCGAAGAAGAAGGCATCAAGTTCAAGCTGCTTAATAATCCCGTCCGCATCATCGGCGACGAACATCATCGAGTCGTGGCTATGGAGTGTATCAAAATGGAGCTCGGCGAGCCGGATGATTCCGGCCGACGCCGGCCTGTTCCCATCGAAGGCTCAGAGTTCACTATGGAGCTTGACACGGTCATCGTGGCTATCGGCAACAAGCCCAATCCACTCATCCCGCAGACGATGCCGGAACTGGAAACCACTAAGTGGGGAACCATCGTCGTTGACGAGGAAACTATGGCCACCTCGGTGCCGGGCGTTTACGCAGGCGGAGACATCGTTTCCGGTGCCGCGACCGTTATCCTCGCAATGGGCCAAGGCCGAATAGCCGCTTCAGCAATAAACCAATACCTGGCAGAAAAGCCAATGTAAAAACTGATTAAATAAAACCAACGACCGAGTAGTTCCTTTTTCGCACACAGCGAAAAAAGGCTGCGAAGGGGAAAAAACTCCACAGCCTTTTCTGTACGAACTCGCGGGAACTTCCCAGAGTATCAGCTAAGGCTAAAATCTCCAAACAATCACCGTACCGATAGCCTAGGCATCGCCCACCGTTGATACAACCGCACAATCTCATCAAACGCACCTCTATCCCCGTCCTGGCTGGCCTTAACCAGTCTCTCAATATCACTGGTTTTCACTTTCAAACTGTCATTCACTAATACTTCCTCACTCTTATAGACTCGCCAAATCTACAAACGTTAGTAAATTTTCAAAAAATTTTTACCTGCGTGTCTGCTTTTTCATTTTAGAATAGTTTTATCCGGAACATTTCCATCTTTGAAGTGCTTATCACACAAGCCATATCCACCTTATTAAAATGTCCTGTTCGTATTTGACAATTTCCCTATTCTTTGGTATTATTCTCCGCTTTTACAATTTTGACAATCTTAAATAAGTGAATCGACACCGATGTCGAATACGAGACGCAAATATGCAAATTAAGCCGTTCAAAGCATTTAGGTTTGATGAGGCGGTAGTTGGCGATGTGGGCAAATGTATTGCTCCTCCTTACGATATTATCAGCGACGCCCAGCAGGAACGGCTCTATAAAAAGAGCAAACATAATATCGTGCGCATAATCAAAGGAAAGACAACTGCTTCTGATAACGGCGAGAATAATCAATACACAAGGGCCGCTGACTATCTCAACAAATGGATAGAGCAAGGTGCATTAAAGCAGGACACCGCTGAGACTATCTATGCTTATGTTCAGGACTTTGAGCTTGCCGGCACACAGTTTCAGCGTCTGGCCTTTATCGCTTTGGCCAAGCTCGAAGAATTCGGAGAAACCGTCAGGCCTCACGAACAAATCCTCGATAAACCAATGCTCGACAGACTCAATCTTAAAAAAGCTACCGCAGCCAGATTCGGCTTGGTCTTTATGCTCTATGAAGATGAGCAAAAAATCGCAGACAAAATCATAAATCAAACCACAACCACCAGAGCACTTATCGATTCTATCGACGAACAGAATGTACGACATCGGCTCTTTACGATAACCGCCAGGGAAGATATTGAGCAAATAGCGAAAATGATGAACGACAAAAGCTGCATCATAGCTGACGGCCATCACCGCTACACGACGGCTTTGAATTACTCCAAGGAAAGCGGCAACACGACCGCTAAGCATCAAATGTTCGCCTTTGCCAACACCTCTCAGAAAGGGCTGATAGTTTTAGCCACTCACCGACTTGTCGGTAATCTCGAAAACTTCTGTTATGAAAAATTGATTGCCGAGCTCAAAGAAAACTTCGAGCTTACCGAGTTACAGTTTAATTCACCTCAGACTAAAATGGACGCAAGGCAAAAGATGCTTGCGCAAATGAAGGCCGAGCATGACAACAATAAAAATGCTTTTGGAATCTACGGCTCAAATAATGCCTTTTACGTTGCTGTCCTAAGGGACAAAAAAGTTATGGACTCGTTTGTGCCTGATATGAGTACGGCCTGGAGAGAGCTCGACGTATCCATCCTGCATAAGCTTATTCTGGAAAAGATGTTGGGCATTGACGAAGAAAGGTTAGTCAAAGGTGAAAATCTTCAATATGTAAAAGATACACCCAATGCAATTGACGAGTCAATCTCTCAGGTTGACGCAGGGCACAAACAGGCAGCTTTCTTTATGAATCCGATAAAAATGCAGCAGCTAAAATTGGTTACGGACGCCAGCGAAAGAATGCCGCAAAAATCAACTTACTTTTATCCAAAAATATATACAGGCCTGACGATTCAAAAATTGTAATATCGATTTAAACGTCATCCCTGCCCCTGCTTATGCAGGGGTAAACTTGTCCCCGCAAAAGCGGGGAGCAGGGACCTATTAACAACAATAGTATAGATTCCCGCCCATTCGGCTTCGCTCAGGGCAGGCTTTTCGCGGGAATGGCAGAAAGAAGAGAGCAGATGATATGGTAGATTGGAAAAACCCACCGAGATTATTCATTCCCGGACCGGTAAAGGTCAACGAAGACGTCTTACAGCAGCTCGCACGCCCGACACTGGGACATCGCGGCAAAGAGTATGCTCAACTGCACGGCGAAACAGTCGATATGCTCAAAAAAATCCTCTTTACCGACCAGAACATTTTTCTCTCTACCTCTTCAGCTTCAGGAATCTGGGAAGCCGCCATTCGCAATTGTGTTGGTCTTGACGAAACCGTTCTGGCCACCTGCTGCGGTGCCTTCAGTGACAAATGGGCAGGCGTAGCCAAGAGCTGCGGCAGAAACGTAGAAGAGCTGAAGGTCGAGTGGGGCAAACCTACCTTGCCTGAGATGATCGACGAAAAACTTGCTACCGGCAAATACGCCGCTGTTACCCTCGTTTATAACGAAACGAGCACCGGCCTGACAAATCCGGTCTATGAAATCAGCAAAATGATGAAGGAAAAGTACCCGGATGTCCTTGTTTTCGTCGATGCGGTCAGTGCAATGGTTGCTCTGCCTTTGCATTTTGACGAGCTTGGCTGGGACGTGGTATTCGCCTCGGTTCAGAAGGCCTTTGCAATCCCGCCGGGCTTAGCTGTGGCTGTGGTAAGTAACAGGGCCCTGGAAAAAAGCGGTAATGTCCCCGACAGAGGTTACTACTTCGACTTCCAGGCTTTCGCAAAAATGGCGGCGAAAAGCCAGACACCAACAACGCCGAATATCCCTCATATTATGGCCCTGAACTACCAATGCGAAAAGCTGCTCGCAGAGGGTATGGACAATGTCTGGGAAAGACACAAACAAATGGGCGATTTTGTAAGGGCCTGGGCCAGGGAAAAATTCGACCTCTTCTGCGATGAAAAGTACGCCTCAAACACCCTCACGACGGTCAAGAATACCCGCGGCATCAACGTCGCCGAAACTATCAACGCGATACAGCAAAAGCACAATACTATTTTCGGTAACGGCTACGGCAAGCTAAAAGAGCAAACCTTCCGAATCGCTCACATGGGTGATATCACTCTCGACGACCTGAAAGAGCTCCTCACCTGGATTAACGACGAAATCGACTAAAAGATTTGATAGTTTGTGGATTGATTATCGAGAAAGGAAAAAGAAGTTATGAGGCCATTTGAAAAATGTCCTGTATGCGGCAATGAAATGGTGACCAAAAAGGTTGAAAAACTTCTGCGCGGAGGTAACAACACCGCTGTTCTGAAAGTACAGGCAGATGTTTGCCTTCGTTGTGGCGAACGCTTATATTCACAACAAACAGTCAGAAACTTTGAACAAATCAGAGACAAGCTCGCTCGGGAGCAAACAAAAGATTTTCAACCTTTAGGCCAATCCTTCCAAGTGGGTTTGTAATCCTAAGCCAAAGCGAACGATTTCTGCTGTCATTGTCGTTACGTTTGTTCCTGTTCCGGGGGCGAGAATCTATCTGCGATATACTAGTCACGACGTCATGTGATAGCTGAATTCAAGCACATTAGGCTCAACCAGTTTTTTGTAATCATCCATGCTCATCCGTATCGCTTTTTCATGCGTGCCGGCCTGGAACGTGATATGGTCGTCTTTCTCAAGGACCTTGTCCATAATAGTAGGCAAATCGTACAAGTTGCCGAACGGCGGCTCAGCTCCCAGCTCACAATCGTCGAATATCTTGCCGATTTCCTTTTCCTGGGCTAATTCAACTGATTTCGCGCCCAACTGACTTTTCAACGTCCCTAAGTCAATCTTGTTACACGCTGAAAGCACACACATCATGTATTTTCCGTCGGCTTTAACTATCACCGGTTTGGCGACGTACTTGCCCGGCTCGTGCTCGGCTGCCGCCACTTGCTGCGCCGTAAAGGCCGGCGGGTGTTCAGTTACCTCGTAACGAACCGCCGACTTGTCCAAAAGTTCTATCACTCGCATCTTAAACCTCCCAAAAACTGTTATTGGCTGATAGGTATATTATACGACATTTATCTAACCACCTTTTTGCCACTAATCAAGGGAAAAAACAGCCAATTTTTAATCCAGGGGCGGTATAAGGAAACGTAGAACCTAAATATGAACCAAGCGGATTCTTGCTTTTGTAGCAGGCAGGATGGGCTTGCTACTCTGCGAACTATGCTCTGCGAAGCGCTACGCATAGCAGAGGCAGCTTCGCTACGCAGCACGAGTTAGCCCATGTTGTTTCTATGTCATATCACCATAACTACTCGTACAGATTCGTAGCCTCTGTTTCTTCAACAGGCCGTGTAAGCTGGTCAACATTCAAAACGACTTTGAAGCGTACATCTCCCGGCCTTACGGCCCTTACGACCACCCGCCAGGCCGCTTTGGCCTTCGGTGCAAGACTGCTTAACGGGAAGAACTTCACCATCCGTCCCTCTACGGAACCGGCGGTTGCGCCGGCCGACGAAACGTATTGAACATTATCTTCCAAAATACAAACAATACTAACGTTTGTGGCGGCAGCAGAGCCCTGGTTCGTCACACTGATTACGTAGGTCGTGCGGGCGCCGACTTTTATCGGGTCATCGACGTCAACGACTTCCAGCGCTACTGCAGAAATACCGGTTATCAGGGTCTTCACCGAAGCAGTTACAGCCTCTGAGCAATATGCAGTTGCAATTGCCCTATTGGTCAGCGTGCCCGCTTCAGTCGGCAAGTAGGATACACGTACCTTTTTGAAAGTGTTAGGTGCAAGAGTGCCGAGCTCCCAGATTAATTTTGAACCGGCAAGTTTTGCACCCGTACTTGCTTCTGTCGAGGTTACTCCTTCCGGGATATTATCTTCTATAACGGTATTTTTCGCCGGTGTGGTTGAATTGTTGGCAACTATTATTTCATAGGTCAATGGCCGACCAAGGTACTGTTGTTCAGGACCGTTATTGGTGATTGTCAGCACAGGCATGTCAACAACCGTTGTGGTTTCCGCCGATTCCGCACTCAGGCCGGTAGTCGAGCTGGCCACCGCCTTGCCGATATAGCTGCCTGTCTTGGTGGCCCTCAGTTCAGCCGAGAATTGCTGCGACTGACCTTCCGTCAGGGTGCCTACATCAAAAACTAATTTGCTATTGCCCTCGACCGTCAGTAACCCGGCAGGAAGTGTTTCTACAATTTTGACGTTTCGAGCGGACCCTGTTCCTGAATTGGCCACCACGAATACCACCGGGATCGGCTCACACAGCAAGGCCTCAGCCGGCACGGTCTTCGTCAGCTCCAGCCTGGGCTGGACAACCCTTATGGTGGCACGGGCCGGAATGATGGGAGTAATAACGTTTGTGCTTTGTTCAAGGGGGTCGGCCTGTGTGGCCACGCCGGAAACTGTTATTAGCTTGCTGGCTTTGGGCCCAAGTGACTGTATTTCCCAGGCAAGTTTGTCCAGGTCTTCTCTCGCTGCCGGACTTGCGCTTGTGAAATCGAAATTATCTGAAAGCTCTTCGGTTATCAGAATATCGGTCAGCTTCACGTCCGTTAGATTTGTTACCTTGATGAAGTAATCGAACGTTCTGTTTAGCCCAACTTCCTTCGGCACAGTCTTCTCTAACTGAATAATCCCACATTCTGTCCAGGGATAGGTCCTTGAGACTACTGTTGAGCCGACCCCATCGATAGCTACCAGTTCAGACTCGACAACAACAGGCTCCTTTACTCCCCTCACGGAAGGAGGCACCGTTTGTATTGGAGCTATACCTATAGGTTCCTGGCCACTGGCCCAAAAAAACTTCTCAGCCTGCTTTGGTTCTTCCTGCTTGGCACCACCGCTCTCGCAGCCGGAAGAAACCAACAAACCAAACACTAATAAAAAAACCGAGATATTCAGAAATCTTTTCATTTTATATCCCCTTTCGCACCTCCAGGCAGAACAACGAGAAAAAAACCATATAAATTGATTTTCAATCCTCGCTTTAATGCCACACAATTTCCGTTAATATATCGGTTTAAGTCCTCACCAAGTTAACCCAAAAAACGAATATGGATTATCGCTAATGTGATAATCTTCATCCATAACAACCGATAAAAACCGAAGATTTATATCTCCTGCGAATATTTGTAGCGCGCCTAACGTCAGGTTGATGTCGTTGCAGGACCTATAAAAAGCCGACTAAAAGGAATTGCACACCCTTCTCCTTTTAGCGCTCCGAAGGCCGCTAAAAACACAACATAATTGTACACTTTTTTATACTGCGAATCAAGGAAAAAGTTCGGAGTACTAAAGTTCGAAGTGCCTAAAGTAACACGTAAGTGTCATCCTGAGGCGAAGCCGAAGAGCCTGCCCTGAGCTTGCCGAAGGGATCTGGCCAACAAAATAGAGATTCTTTAGTTCACTTTAGCTCACTTTAGGCACTTTCAACTTTAGTCACTTTAGCTCACTTTCTAATTTCGTCAAAATCGGCCTAACGTCTTTGGATTTAACGCTTTGTGGGCAACAGCATACCTTGGTATAATTTGTCTGCCATGGGGAAGGTAGGGCTCTGCTGGAGCGAGGCGAGCGCCACTATGACGGCATACAACCCCTACTTTTGCAGGGATAAACTCCGGGCGGTTTCTCTTTGAGAGCCACCCACTTATGATTATGCTGGCGCCTCCAAAGCGATAAATCCCAGTCTCAGTAGAGGCTGTTTTCAACCAACTTTTTTGGAGAAGACCCAAATCCTGAGAGATATATTTATGACACCTTGACATCAAGACGTTATAATGTTATGATGCTATTAACGAGGTGATAATATGAAGGCTAATACAAAAAGAACTACTGTTTATCTGGATTCTGATTTGCATCACGCATTACGCATAAAAGCAGCGGAAACGGAACACTCTATGTCGGAGCTGGTTCAGGAGGCGGTTAAACTTTCTTTAGCGGAGGATTCTATTGACCTGTCGGCTTTCGAGCAGCGCAGGAAAGAGCCAAGCCTGCCGTTTGAGGATGTTTTGAAGAAGCTCAGAAAAAATGGCAAAATATAGAATAACGATAAAAAAATCCGCTGCAAAAGAGCTGGAAGCTCTCCCAAAGAAAGACCTGCGAAGAATCATCAAACGCATCCAATCACTTGCTGAAAATCCACCCCCACGTCTTCTTGTTGAAGACAAGAGTGGGAGCAGCTCACAGAAACTTTCAGGAAAGGAGCAATATCGCATTCGACAGAGTGATTACAGAATAGTTTATTCTATCGAAGATCAAGATTCCTTAATTGATATATTCAAAATCGGCCACAGACGAGAAATTTATCGTCTGTAACCGCTCTGGGCGTGGAGGACATCTATAAAGGCCAACATATTTTCTAATGGGACATCGCCCTCGACAGCGTGGGCCGGTGCGAAGATATAGCCGCCGTCTTTGCCTGCTTCCAATAGTCTGGCTGTTGCACTCTTGACATCTTCGACCGAGCCGTAGGGCAGGGTCCGCTGCGTGGACAGACCGCCGTGAAATGCCAGCCGTCCTTTGTACCTTTTCATAAGGTCAAAGACGTCCATGACCTCCGGCTGAAAGGGATTAAAGCAATTAAGCCCAAGCTCAATCAAATCATCAAAAAGCTCATCCACCTTGCCGCACGAATGGATAGTAACGTACTTGCCCGCATCCCGAACCACCGAATACATCCGCTTCAACTGGGGCCGGATAAACTCCGCCCACAGCCCCGGCCCCATCTGCAGGCCCCTCTGCTGGCCCCAGTCATCGCCGAAATAGACCGCGTCTATATCATATTTCCGGGCTTCGGTAATCTGGGCGATATTATAGTCAGTTATTCTTTGCAGAAGTTCGTGCACAAAATCCGGATGATCCAAAAAATCCATCATTAAGTTCTCCATCCCCCGCATCGCCCAGGCCCGCTCGTATAGTGAAAATCCAATCTTAAAGACCCGGAAACAATCCCCGTATTCGGACAGCAGCTCAGGAATCTCCTCAAAAAACCGCCTGTCTAACGGGTCGGGAAACTCATATCCGGCAAGTGTGGGCTCCGGCAAGACACACCCCTCAACATTACCTATATCCTTATCAATGCTGCGGTCCCACACCGCCCCGAAGAAATCACGGAAATGGTCTTCGCCGAGAGCAGTAAAAAGCCCCATATTCATGCCTAACTTGATGAAATGGTTATCTAAGACCCGGTCTAAATCCTCCTGCCCAAAATGATTCCGCAGCTTCTGGGCCGCTTCCAAAGTAAAGTTACATTGCCACGGAACATACGGGACCCTGCCTCCCTCAATCGCCAGTTTAACCACCTCTCTTTTATCCATTTAACACATTCCCAAATTATATGAACCACGAAACTATTGCTCTGTCACTCGTGATTTGATGAATTGTCATTCCGCACTTGATGCGGAATCCAGACCTTCGACACATCTGGATTCCTGCTTTCGCAGGAATGACATCCGTTAATACATCCGTGACAAAGCACTATTCAGAGGAGGAGACCGAAATATCGCTAACTGCCTTTCCGGTTAAACCGGTCAGGCGGACGTCGTCACCGAAGCGTTCAATATCAACGTAATGCAAGCCGACAGCTTGCGTTAATTCAGCCATCGGCCCGGTTATATCAACACTGCCCTGTGCCCCTAATATTCTCGGTGCGATATAAACGACTATTTCATCGGCAAGCCCCTCCTTCAGGAACGAGGTCAATACCCTCGGCCCACCTTCGACAAGTAATTGAGCGATGCCGCGTTTACTCAGCTCATCGAGCAGAAAATACAGGTTAGACCGGCCCTGCGTATCCGGATAAGCAAGCACCTCGGCCCCTTTTTTGGTAATCTTTGCCACAATTTCCGGATTCGTTCGCAACGTGCTTTCATTCGTATATATCAATACGGGGCTTTTCTTAGCTGTCTTAATCAGCTCGCAATCCAAAGGAATCCTCAGATGGTTATCTAAAACAATTCTTGTGGCTTTTTTGCCTCTGCTCGGCCTGGCCGTTAGTAGTGGGTCATCGGCGATTACGGTATTTACGCCCACTAATATCGCCTGGGCGCGCCGGCGTAACTTGTGCACATCTTTTCTGCTTTGTTCGCCGGAAATCCAACCGCTCCCTGACGGCTCGGCTGTGGCGACTTTGCCGTCGATGCTCTGCGCCCATTTCAATGTCACCCAGCATTTACCTGTGGCGGCAAATTTGATAAAAGGGGCGTTTAGTATTCTCGCTTGCGTCTCACAGATGCCGGTCTGCACTTCAATTCCTGCATCGCGTAATTGCTCAATGCCTTTACCATCGGCGTGCTCTGATGGGTCAATCGTTGCCACGAAAACCTTCGCTACCCCGGCTTCAATTATAGCCTGTGTGCAGGGGCCGGTCTTACCCTGGACAGAGCACGGCTCAAGCGTAACGTACATCGCAGCACCGCGGGGATTGACACCCAAGGTCTTGCAATCATCCAGTGCGTTTATTTCCGCGTGGGGGCCGCCAAACTTTTTATGCCGGCCTCTGCCGATAATCTGATTGGATTTTACGATAACCGCCCCGACCGCAGGATTCGGCTCAACAGAACCAATACCCCGCCGTGCCATAACTACTTCCTTAGATTAGCCCATTCTCTACTAGCAATGGCCGCGGGTCTACCATGTGTCTCCCGAGCCAAGATCGGAAGAGC
>JAIVYN010000025.1:0-23641 GCA_048635425.1 Candidatus Aegiribacteria sp. | reverse complement strand
CCAGCAAATCAAACAATGTCAGAATGTTGCCAAGATATTTGATGGAACGACTCATCCCCCTGATAGTTGTTACCTCATTAACAGAGATGGCCTGTGAGGCCACGACAGATGATATCGGAAAAGCGAAGGTCATTTGTTCGGCGCGAACCAGCAGGGCATCGGAGATATTTACGGCCGTTATCTTCGGCAGAATAAAAGAAAATGTCGTACCCTTACCCGCTTCGCTCTTGATATGCGTTTCGCCATTAATTTGATTCATAACGTTCCGAACGACATCTAACCCCACGCCGCGTCCCGAAGTAGCAGAGGTCTGCTCGGCCGTCGAAAAACCCGGAATATACAAATACTCAAACAGAGCTTCATCAGTGAGGCCGGCAAGCGTTTTTTCATCCGCCAGCCCCATTTTCAATGCTTTACGCCGTACAGCTTCGGTGTCGATACCACCGCCGTCATCGATTACTTCTATAACTGTGTTGTTTTCCGTGTTGCGGACCTTAACGGCGACAGTTCCCACAGGGTCTTTCCCCAAATTGATGCGGGTTTGTTTGTCTTCGATACCGTGCGCCATTGCGTTGCGAATCTGATGGGCGATGGGGTCATAAATCTTTTCCGAAGTCCTTTTGTCAATACAAATGTCTTCACCTTCCAATTCAAATCGAACCACTTTGCCCAGACGCCGTGATGTATCGCGTGCAATCCTTCGGAAACGCGCGAACAAGCCGCCCATACCAACCGTGCGCACGTCAGTAACCATATTATGCAAATCCGACGAAATCCGCGAAGAAGTGATGGCCAGGTCTTTGACGTTGTCTGACAGGATACGTGAGACCTCAGCGCCTTCCTGTATTTCGCGGCTCATCGCATTGAGGTTGGAGCTAACAATGATAACTTCACCAGCCAGTTCCAACATATTGTCCAGGCTGCTCAGACGTACAATCATACTCTCCTGGTTTGATTGGCTTGGGCTTGTGGCACTTTTGGGTTTCTGTTCCATCGTGGCAGTATTTGGATTAGACATTGCTCATAACCCTTTCTACAATCCGCTCGGCCAAAGCAGCGGTAAATGGTTTGGTTAGGTAGTCGTCAGCTCCGCAACGCAGTGCCTGTACAACATATTTAGCATCGCGGTGCGTGGAAATCACAATAACCGGCAAATGTCGGATGTTCGGCCTGCGCCGAATCTCTTCACATAGCTCAAAGCCATCCATCTCAGGCATGACCAGGTCGGTCAAAACTATATCTACGGATTCGTTATCCAGCACTTTAAGCGCCTCGATACCATTGGCAGCCTGGATTGCCTCTATGTTGAGACTGCCAAGGACCTTAACGATGATGTTTCGCATCGTCTCGAAATCCTCAACCACCAGGGCCTTGAGATTCAGGCTTGAAACAGGTTTGTTTTCTCCCTCAGGAAAAGAGTGAACCTTTTGGCTTATTTTGTCGCTCATATTTGCTTATATCCTTAGTCTAAAAGACAGGTCTGCATTTTTATGAAGCAGCACAATGCCACATCAAAATCCGCCCCTTTGACACCCCATTGTCTCCGTTTCACCGGAAGAATCCTGATGCACCTTTAGCTAAACAATGCTAAAAAATATACCGATTTTTGCTGTCATTCCTTCGCTTCGCTCAGGGCAAGCTTCTCTCGTTCAGAATGACAAGCTGCCTTATGTTATTGTTAATACGGTACTTATGGTCAAAACGGTCAGTTTAAGCATATTTATCCAAGTGTATGACATTGGGGATTTCGAGAGCATCAAAGGATTTCGTCAGAGAGTGGCTGCTTAGCTGTAGCTGCCACGGTTACATTACCAGCAATACGCATCACGAAATACAAGGTGGAAAAATATAAAGTGCTTATGCCGAATCAATCGGTATAAGCCCTGTGCTTTGGGCTTTCTTTAATGTGCAATAACGTTCGATATCTTGAACACCGGTAATAACAACGCAATGGCAATCGTTCCAATAATACTACCCAGGATTGTTATCATTACCGGCTCTATAAGTGCCATAACGTTCCTGATTGAACCTTCGAGCTTTTTTTCATAAAAGACCGATATTTTATCGCAGACTTCCCCAAGTTTGCCGCTTTTTTCTCCCGCTTTTAGCATTTGGATAATACCCGGCGCAATTAATTGACTGCTGGGTGAAATCATAATTGACTCCGACAACTGGTATCCATCCCGAATTTTTTCGTCCACCCCAGTCCAAAGCCGTCGAAAATAGTAATTTTCGCATGAGCTTTGAATCACTGCTATCGACTCCAGCAGGTTCACACCCGTATTGACCATTGTCGCCATAATACGCATACTGCGAGTTACTATCGCATCAATAAACATTGTGCCCAATACAGGTGTGTGGATTTTGATGAAATCTATCATCCGCCGGCCGGTTAAAGTCCCTGCCCAGTAATACAATCCCACCGACATCAATATCACAGTTGTCAGGAAGACCGTCATGGCTTGAAAACTCCCTAACATTTTGCTGAAACCAACTAAAACTTGAGTAATTTTTGGCAGTGCAGCCCCCTTTGATTCATAAATCCTCATAAACCTCGGCAAAACAAAAAACATCAAAGTACCTGTCGCCGCCACGGCCATTAACGCCATTATAAATGGATACGTAAGTGCACCTTTGATGCGTTTGCGGGTTTCGGATTCGAAGTTCAGATAGCCACTGAGTACTCTAAGCATTTCCGCCATTTTTCCGGACGCTTCCGAGGCCTTCACCATACTGATAAACATTGTATTGAAAACCTTTGGATAGCCGGCTAATGCTTTAGAAAAATTCTCGCCACTTTTGACCGTTTCTGCCACATCCATAATTATCATCTTAAAAGTTCCATACTCAGCCTGCTCTGCAATAGCATCAAGAGCATCGCTAAGTACCACTCCGCTATCAAGCATCACCGACAACTGTGTTGTGAATAGTATAAGCTCTGCCTGCTTGACCTTTGCTCGACAGAGTTGCTGGCGTCTCGGCAGCGTAGTTTGTGGCCAGGCCGGGCCATAATCCTTTTGCATCTGTGAGCTCGAATCAGTTTCGACTTCCCCAAAGGCACCAGAACCGTCTCTTCCCTGTCCCTGCTTGTTGCCGGCGGGGGGCAACTCCCGGCCTTTCTTTGCTGAATCAAGCTCTTCTGTAGTTTTTGTTGCTGAAACAGTCATCTATTATTATCCCGCGTTGCGCTTATAGTATTACACACAGCCAAACATATCAAGCCTCTGACTGCGCTGTTCTCAATACTTCTTCAATAGATATAATTCCCGCCTTTACCTTTTCGATTCCATCCGATTGCAAAGAAACCATTCCATTTTCAATTCCTTTCGCTCTTAATTTCTTTAAGCTCTGCCGCTCATTAATCATTTCCATAATTTCCTCATTCGGCACAAACAGCTCTTGAACGGCAATTCGACCGGCATAGCCGGTGTTCCGGCATTTCTTACAACCCACGCCGCGATAAAATTTCGGGGCTTCTCCACCTGTTTTTTCAACAACCTTCTTTATGCTCGTCGGCGGCTCATACTCTGTTTTGCAATTCAGACATATCTTTCGCACAAGCCGCTGGGCCAAGACTGCAATCAGCGAAGCACTTACAAGATAAGGAGCAACGCCCAAATCCAGCAAACGTGTTACCGCACCGGGGGCATCATTCGTGTGCAGAGTTGAAAGAACCAGATGACCCGTCAGTGCCGCCTGCACCGCGATATTGGCTGTGGGCTCATCACGAATCTCGCCAACCATTATTATATCCGGGTCCTGCCTTAATAAACTTCGAAGGGCTGTTGAAAATTCAAAACCTGCACCTTCGTTTACCTGGAACTGATTTATACCCTCAATATTACACTCCACCGGGTCTTCCACTGTGCAGATGTTGACCTCATCGCTGTTTAACTCAACAAGTGCGGCATAAAGGGTGGTATTTTTACCCGAACCGGTCGGACCTGTTACCAAAACTATACCGTTCGGAGATTGCATTACCTGCCTGAACAACTGAAGATTTTCATATGTAAATCCAAGCGACTCAAGACTGAAAAGGATCTTCTGCGGGTCGATAATTCTGATAACCACTTTTTCGCCAAAGTTGCCCGGCATAACTGATACCCGCAAATCGATGGGCCTGCCTTCTACTAAAACATGGATACCGCCGTCCTGCGGCAGACGCCTCTGAGCAATGTCCAGTTCAGCCATAATTTTGATACGCGAAACAATCGCAGAATGCATCTGGTGAGGTGGACAGAACTTCTCGTACAATCTGCCATCGACTCTGTATCGAACCCGTAGCTTCTTATCATCCGGCTCTATGTGAATGTCACTGGCATTTTCCCGCACAGCGTTATAAAGCAGATAATTGACCAGCTTTACTACAGGCGATTGGCCGGCCACCTCCTCGAGGTCGCTTATATCCTGCGTAATGTTTTCTATCAGCGTAAAGTCTTGCAGCCCCTCATCATCGATAATATCGTCAATGACAAAGACATTGGCCGCCGGCAAATACGTCTGCAGAGTGGCCTTGATGTCCTTGCTCGTCGAACATACTATCTGAACTTTACAGCCGCTTATCCGCTCTATTTCATCTATCAAAAATACGTTGGTCGGCTCACTGACCGCCACTGTGAGCACATCATGAACCTTAAACAGCGGAAGGACGATATATTCTTCGAGAAACTCTCTCGGTAAAATCTCAATCGCCTTGGTGTCGCATATCTTCGGACCAACCTGCGCGTACGGCACACCATACGCCTCCGCCAGAGCCGAGGCTATCTGATTCTCCGTACAATAGCCCATCTCCACCAGAAGCTCGCCAAGCAGCTTGCGATGGCCTTTGTCTGTCTGTTCAGTCAGAGCCTTTTCAATCTGCTCGGCAGTTACAACCCCACGCGCAAGCAGTAGCTGCCCAAGCTGCATCTTATTTTTTACAGCTATTTGACTCATACTCGATTCTCGATACTCGATTCTCGATGCTCGATGCTCGTACCCCGCCGCTTATAGACTACGAACAATGAACCACGAACTCATTATGCAAAACTCTTTACCGCCTCGGCAAGTTCCGCGTAGTGGTCAAACTCTTTTTCGAGTCGAGTGATTTCCAGGATTCTCATGCAGTTTTCATCAAGCCCCGCTAATCTAAGCTCAAGTTTGTTCTGGTTACAATAGTCATGCGCCCACAACAACTGTTCCAATCCTTCTCCGTCAATAAATCCGACACCGCTCATATCAAGCACCACGCCTGTCTTACATTTTGCGATTATGTCAGTGATTGTACGTTGGAACAATTCGGTATCGTCACCACCCAGCTCGCCCTGCAGCTCAACTACCGTAACCTCGTTATAATCCTGTATCTTGATTTTCATCTGATTAGCGTCCCCACAGCAGCGGCACCATATTCTACAGAATCACTGCTCCCGTAAATTTCGCTGAAACCATTCTGTATAATGTCCCAGAGCTGACAGACATCACTATCAAGAAATACTCTGCCGACTTTCCTGTCAAACTGCGTACCCAATCCTTTCTCTATCTCTTCAAGCGCTTGTTCCACACTCATTGCATCTCTATAAGTTCGCTTTGAAGTCATTGCGTCAAAACTATCTGCCAAACCGACAATTTTGCCCGTCAGTGGTATCTGCTCGCCGACTAAACCGCCGGGATATCCCTTGCCGTCAACTCGTTCGTGGTGGCACAATACACCCGGCACAATATCACGCATCTGTTTTATTTCATGTAAAATACCTGCTCCTATCGATGGATGCTGTTTTATCCGGCTGAATTCCTGCTCAGTCAGCTTGCCGTTCTTGCATAATACCGCTTCCTCTATCCCTATTTTTCCTATATCGTGCAACAGTCCAGCCAAATAAATTATGTGTATTTGTTCTTCATCCAATTGCGCTTGCTCGGATAGCCTTTCAGCAATCCATCGAGAAACAAACGCAACCCTTTCGGAATGGCCGTGTGTGTACTTGTCTTTGGCATCAATACTGCTTGTCAATGCTTTCAACGAGCCAATGAATAATTCTTTGAGGTCCTTAAACAGCCTGCCATTCTCGATAAACACGGCACATCCACTGGCCACTGAATTAAATAGTTTTACATCCGTGCTGTCGAAATCCTGTTTGCCGATTCTATTTATTGCAATCATCAGCCCCATTACGTAGTTGCCATTCTGAGTTCGCCCTGCAAAGTGAGATTCCGCTTTTTCTTTGCTGTATAAAGGTACCGCAATAATATTTTTTATGTTGCTCGGCCAATCATATTTGAATGCCGAATCCACTTCGCTGTCCAGCAGCGCCTCTTTACCACTGTTTATTTCCTCTATCAATCCACTATGTAAAATAGACGCTATTTGTTCATCTATATCTATCAATCCTGACCCGGCTGTTACTACCAGCTGCTGCTTGTCATCTATAGACTTCTCTAACAATATTGCGATGCCTTCGACAAAAACAATTTCGGTCAGGCAGTCACAAGCCATCTGGAGAAAGTTGGCATCCGATTCGGTAACCTTCATATTTGTGCTGAGCTTGTGAAGCAGCACCAGCTCTTCGTAGGTCTGCGCCAGCTCAGTGCCAACCATTTCAATTTGTTGCTCAGCTTTTGTCTCGGCTTGAAATTTCTCTACCCAAAGCCTAAGCATTTCCGCTAAATACTCGTTGTCGGCTTGAAGCGGATTAGCATTGCGTATATCGCACGACGGCGTGCCGTTGTGGTACGAGGATTTATCACCTAAGTCAATCAAAGCTGTTCCAATAGTTTCTCCCCCTTTGTTACTGACACGAGCAGATTTCAGAACGGCAGCCAAAACCAAATTTGCATCACCAAAACTCCATACCGGCACGCCGGCGGCGTCGGAACAGCTTTTCTCGCCGTTTTGGTCTAAAGTTTGCCGGCTCAACTTTATTAACTGTTCCCGGCTGCTTTTGAATCTGCCGCCCTCGCACAGTAAGACAAGTTCGTCCTCGGTATTACAAACTGCAAAATTAGCACCAAACTTATTTATCCTGGCACCAAAGCTCTCAAGCTCACGCCGTTGTGACAGGCTTAAAGTTTTTCCGACCGTATCCAACATAGCTTCCACCGACAGGTGTTCTCGCAAAGTCCTTCGGACTGCGGACTACCGATCATTTCCCATCAATTATTTTAATGCTTTTCCTTAATCATCAATTGCTTACCATCACTTGCTTCTGGTACAGAACATCTTCGATGTTCCCCAACAGCTCCTTAGGGCTGAACGGCTTGCTCAGACAACCCGATATTCGCAAATCTTCCTGCTGCTCTTTCGGAATTGCAAAGCTTCTGGCAGTCAGCATAATCACTGGTATATCTTTCGTTTCCTGGCGCTGCCGAAGCTTTTCCACAAGTTCCAGTCCTGTCATAACCGGCATTTGATAATCCGTAACAATAATATCCGGCCTCTCCTTGCAGGCCAGCTCAAAGGCCTCGGCACCGTTGTCTGCCGATAGAACCTCATATCCATTATTACGAAGTTTTATTGCTACCACATGAACGATGTGTATCTCGTCATCCACCACTAAAACTCTTTTGCCTGTCATTATTTTGCCTCCTCAAAATACTAACTTACAGCGTGCAGCATTTAGCGCACGATCGTTTTACTAAAACAATGTTACATAACTCCAACCGCCTGCCTTGTCGCCAGAGGCAGCTCAAAGCCAAAAGTGCTCCCTACACCGACTTGGCTCGTAACGAATACTTTGCCGTTGTGAACCTTTTCAACAATTTGTTTAACAAGGTTAAGCCCCAGGCCCGTCCCTTTTGCCTGCTTTTCGTTGGCGCCAACCCTGTAAAACTTATCAAAGACATGTTCGATTTCATCTTCGGGAATACCAACTCCCGTATCAGTTATACTGACCCGTGCCAGAGACGCGACTTCGTCAACTTCGATTTCAATCTTTACTGAGCCCCCGGACGGAGTATACTTGACAGCGTTACTTAACAAATTAACTATAACCTCACGAACCATATCCTTGTCCACGTACACCTGGTCGAATACGATCGGCTTTTGCCCAATGACCTCTACATTCTTTTCTTCAGCGTAGCTTCTTATCATCTGCAACTGCTCTTCTATGAGCATTGTCAAGCTGGCCGGCTCCTTATTTACTTTTATAAGGCCTGATTCTATGCGCGAAGTATTTAGGATGTCTTCAATCAGCCGATTCAACCTTTGGGCTTGACTCTGAATCACTGAATAAAACTCTTTTCTTGTCTCTTCATCATCAGCTTCACCATCAGCGAGCATTTCCGCATAGGCTGTGATAGAGGCAAGAGGCGTTTTTAGCTCGTGTGAAACATGACTTACAAAATCATTTTTCATCAGTTGAATTTGCTTCTCACGCGTAATATCGTGCAGCACCGCCACCGCCCCGCAAACCTGCTGGCCTTGGTCGTAAACACACGAAACAATGCAATCGAAAGTCTTTGGGGTCCCTTCTTCCAAAAATTCGATGTCCTTTCTCGTTGCCCGCCCCTTACTTTGTCCGCTGTGGCTCAGAAAATCCACAAATTCGCTTTGCTCCGGACCTATTAGCTCGCTGACAGGTTTGTGCTGCGAATTCTTAAAATCAAAATTGAAAAGTCGGCCGGCCGCATCATTTGCCATTAACAGCCTGTCAGACTCATCAATAACGATAACGGCATCACGAATACTGTATATAATCGCCTCAGTGTTTTTCCCCCGTCTTTGTGAAAGTTGAATCTGAAGCTGCAAATCCTTGATTTGCTTTTCGTACTCAGCAGTACGAGCGGTACAACCGGCAAAATGCTCATCAACAGCTTTGTACAATTCGTCTATTTTTGCCATTCTGAGCGGAGCGAAGAAGCCCCTATCAGCATCGTTCTCACCTGCTTTGTTGCCCTGAACGAGTTTGGCTATGGACGTGACTGTCCTGGCCAGCCTTAGCTGGTACCAGCCCAGACAAATCACGCCCACAGCCACAACAACGCAGCACACCGACACGAATCCGCCAAAGGCGGACTGCTCATAACCGGCGTAGCGCCAACCCTCTTCCGTGCCAGAGTCCTGCCCCTCGGCGAGACCACCTACAAACAAACTGCACGCCACGATTCCCGTGACTATCGCATATAAGCTTCTTCTGAATCTCAAAACAACAATCCTAATTAATTTACTATTTTCTATTGACTATTGTTTCAGAATCCAAGCTCCTGTTTCTTTCTTTCAATAGTCAATATTCAATAATCAATTGTTTACCTTCTCTGCCACTTGTCCGAGTCTTCACGCTCAACGTTGTCAAGCATAATTCTTTCAATCATGTCCACCTCATCCGGAGTCGTCTCAGCAATAATTCTCTCTTTCAGCCGTATCGCCTCCAAATATGACGGACGAAGCTCAAGCACAAATGCCAGCTCTTTTATTGCGGCCTGGGTATCACCTTCAACGTAGTATCTCGCGGCTTCTGCATAACGGTCTTCCACCAATCTCGCTCTGCCTGCCCACTGCAATTCTTCTCTTGCGCCAAACCTCTTACGGCGAACATCGTCCACTCTGGCATCGCTGTTCGTCTCTTCCGGCTCATTTATGATGTGAGGCGTAAGCAGTACTATCACTTCCTGGCGTGTTGTCGAATCGTTAGTACCTCTGAAGAGCCCTCCTATAAGCGGTAAATCTCCTAACAGAGGTATCTGGCTTCGGCTTGTAACCACAACATCTCTAAACAGGCCGCCGATAACAATCGTCTGGCCATCTTTGACGATTACGTTGGTAGCCAGTTCTGTTGAGAACTCGTCAGGTATGTCATTGGCTTTCAAGGTACCGGAACTGTCCTTAGGATGAATATCCATCCGGATGTAGCCATCGTCACCTATATACGGCCTGAAAGACAATTTGGTACCTGTATCGAGGAACTCAACTTGCTGAGTCGTCGAAGTCTGTGTTTGTGTGGTCTGAGATATGTAGCCGATCTTGGTGCCGATATAGACCTGACCGAGCTGCTTATTGACCGCCAGTATCTTGGGATTAGCAAGAATAGTGGTGTCGGTTACGGATTCCAGCGCAGTGATAAATGCTGCCACATTGCCGGTTGTAACTCCAATTCTCAGTCCGCTGCCCACATTAGCTGCGAAGCCAAAAGTCTCTATTGGTGACCCTGCATAAGCTCCCCCGGCTATTTGCGAGATAGGCGTAGTTGTGGTAGTGAGTAATGATTGAGTCTCCCCTACCTGCTCAGTTGAACTGGTACCATCCAAGCTGACACCAGCTAAAAAATTCAGGTCAACGCCAAGCTGCATTCCCTCGGTCAAAGTGGCGCTGAGAATAGTCGCCTCGATCAGCACCTGCTTGGGCCGAGCGTCCAGCTGCTTAAGCAGCTTTTCCGCCTCAACGATATTTTCGGGATAATCCTTGATAACTATGGTGTCATTCAGCGCCATAGTATCGCCGCCGCCGATACCTGCACTAATAGACTCACCCGTGGACACAGTGGTCTCAGGAGGAGAGCTGCCCTGAATGCTTCCGGCACCGCTGAGTACCGGTTTGATGAGCTCCATTGCTTCAGCAGCGCTGATGTAGTACAAAGTAAAGACCTTGTATATCATGCGGTCCGGGTCTTCCTTAATCTTTTTATATTCCTCAGCGGTATAAACTTTGATGAAATTACCTTCAATGTCATACTTGTAGCCATATCCCAGAACGGAGTCCAGTGCCTGTTTAAATGTCACATCATAAAGACTGGTAACAGTCAGTGGGCCGTCCACGTTTGACGAAGGCACAATATTCATCTTAAATCGTGCCCCCAATACCCGAAGCGCATCCCTGATGCTTTTGCACTTCTCTTTATCGAAACCAATAAAACTAAGCTTCCCGCCTGCCGATACTCCTGCCTGGCTGCCGCTTGTTTCGATTCCTGCTGCACCTGTATTCGCCAAGGCGTAGGCTTCAGCCGGCTCCTGGGCAACGTCAGCAACCGCAATCGCCGTCGTCACAACCAATACAATGCACCATACAAACAACCTGTTTCTGATTTTGGTCTTGTCTTGTGAATTCTTTTCGCGATACATGATTCATCTCCTGTTCTTTTCCTGCGAATAGCGTTTAGCACATTGCTTTAACTTTAACTATCCGCTGTTTCAATTTACCTGTGTCAATTTCAAGGTTATCCTCGATTCTCTACATCTCATTACCACCGTGTTTTCTTTAATTTCAACTACTTCACATTCATACCTGTTAGTTCCGTCACCGATGAGCGTTTTATCCCCCACTGACAGCATCTTATCATTGATAAAAGCCTGGGGATCCTCGCTCAACACTATTGCTTCCAGATTCAGCTTCTCCGCAACCCTTCTGATTACTTCTTGGTCACCTTCTTTTGAAACGATATCTACTTCTTCAACACCAGCTGATTTCCGTCCTTGGCCATCAACAAAGTCCTGCCAGCCGTCCGAATCAAAAAAGTCTCTGGTTATTACATCATTGCGCCCTGCGGCTTGCGGCAATTCTATAAAGGATATTTTTAATTCCGGTTCCGACTGATTTTCCACATCCATCTGCCCGGCCAACAAACCTGCTTTAGCAGCCTGCGGTGCCTTCCCTGTTAACACCCGGATCCACATAAAGGCCATCAGCGTAATCAAGCACAACGCTAACACTGTCTTTTTCTTCTGCACGGCCAATTGATTAAAAAGCCTGTTAGCGATATTACCGCTATTTCTCGCATTTTGTCTCATAATCTTCTTTTGCCCTTTTTATCCTTGACCGGCTTGCGCCCTGTAATAAATGACCGCCTTTGCCTCCATAGCCACTTCGCCGCTAAAATCGCTGTCGTTAAAAAGTTTCACCTGCTCGATGCGAATCAACCTGTCCATTCCCTGCAGCCGTCGATAAAACTCGAATATCTGCGTTAATCTACCTTTGCACTTCATATTCACCGGTATGCAGTTTAACTTCTCGGCTTTTATTTCTTTGCGGGGCTCAATCACCTGACCTCTCAGGTTATGTTCATTCATCAAACCAGCTATTCTTTGCAAAAATACACCAATGTCACTTCGCTCTGGTATATTTGCCTCATAGTTTTCAAGCTCTCGCTGCAGCTCCAGCAATTGCTCTTTGAGCAGGGGTAGTTGTTTGCCATCCGCAGTGCCTTTGGCAATAGTTAGGGTCTGTGCGGCTTTCGTCTGCCTGGCAGCCTTCATTCTCCTCCGCAAAGGCAGATACCGAAACAACACAAACCCGCCTATTATCACGCAGGCTGCAACACATATCGTTAGTTGTTGTTTTCCTCGAAACAACATCACTGTTTTTTACCTTTCACTGCTCAAGATAATTCGCCAGATAGCAGCTTATCTCAAATTCACTTACCTGTATTTTTCCTCCGGATTCGCGACCGCTGCTCGCGTTCTTTGTCCCCGAGCGAAGCGAAGGATTGCCCGTCACATTTATCTCGGCGGTTCTTGAAAAAGACGGTACTACCTGACAAAAATATGGCGAGTCTTCTAACTTACATATCAAAGACGCCACACCACTCGCATCTGCCGCCACGCCGTCTATTACCACTCTAAATCGCACATCTCCGAGCGGCAGGTTTCGCTTCTCGCTAAGTTTAGTCCGCACCGCTCTTACAACAGTACCGGCCCGCGGGGATGACTCGGACCGCCGCTCGTCCTCAATCTTCTCGGTATCAAACACTACTTTGTTCAGAACTATTCTTTCATCAATCAGAAAACTCATTTCCGCCAAAACGCCTGCAACATCAATTTTGGAATCAATTTCTTCTATGGATTCCACTTTTTTCTGCAATCCTCTCAATTCGCTCTTAAGCTCGGCAAATTTAGCCGACAGACCTTCTGCTTCTGCCTGCTTTGTCGATATTTGAGCGTATTGGGCCCTGGCTTTTGAAATCGAATGTGTGGCAATAAAATTCCACACCACCATAACCACAAATACACCACCTAATGCGATGTATTGCGTACGATAGCTGACCTGCCGCCGTCTGCCGCTCTTATACCATTCTGGAAGGAAATCAATTTCTTTCATAACTGTATCTCGCTTGGGCCTTCACAATTCAAACTCTCCGCCCCGTTCCAGCCCTTAAGACTAAGTCCCACAGCTACTGTCCATTCACAGAGCAAACCTCGCCTGTCACTATCAAAATTCAAATTCTTTCTTTCACTTGACATATCGAATCCTTTCAATGGCTGAGCCACTTCAACCTCAACAGCCAATTGCCGCTTCAAAACATCAAGCAAAATATATTCGTATGCCCCTCCTCCGGTAAAAAACGCCCGCCTAACGCGTTTGCCTCTGAATGTTACCGTATAATATCTAAGGCATAGGGATATCTCTCTTGTCAGCTCTTCAGCAACCGCACTCACCACGTCAACTATTGCCTGTCGAGTAGATGCATCTAATTTCTGCTCGTTTTCAGCAGGGGCCTGCTCCTCCAAGTCAGGCTTCGGCGCCAAAAGGCTCTTTTCCATTTGCAGTGCTTCTCGCAGCATCTCAGCTTCACTGATGTTGACACCTAATTTCGCTGCAATCTCCTCATTGAATCTTTCTCCGCCGAGGGGTATCTGCTTGACGAAGCTGATTTCTCCTCCACGACCAAACACGACGGTGGTAAACTGGTTTCCCACATCCACAAAAACAACCGTGTGCTCTTTATCCTCCTGCCGTCTTAGTAACCTCTCAAAACTCCTGAATAATGCGCACGGAATCGTATCTATTGACACCAGTTTAAGCCCGGCCTCCTCAAGCATCTCTATGTGGCTCTTTACCGTTTCATTATCTGCCGCAAACAAAATCAGCTCATTCTTAATCTCGTCACCCTGGTGAACATTGCCGGCAACAACATACTTCATCGCATCTTTATCCGGGTCCAATCCGAAACGCTGGGCAGATTCTTTCTTCAAAGTCTCTTCGATCTCATCGCTTTGGACCTCAGCCAATCGCAGAGACGTGATTTTCAATCCGTCATTCGGCAAACACGAGATAACATTTCTTCTGTGAAAGTTACCCTTCTCAAGCATTCTTCTTATCGCCGAAATAACAAAGCTTCTTCTTTTCTGCCCATCACCGTTTATACTGGGGTCAATGCGAGCTTTCTGGGCCGCAATTACACTTATCTGCTCTCCATTCATCTGCAGTTGAATCATCTTGATAGAATTATGGCCTATGTCTAATCCTATCGGTCGCAGACATCGAGTTTTCAAACCCCAGCTTATCATTTATATTTGTCCCTCCTCAGTGGGCTTTGTGTTATTCCCTCGCAACGTTGTAGAACTACGATTTATATTCACATAAGAGTAAACTTGCCCCCGCAAAACAGGGGCGGCAATCCTGCTCACTCTTGCGTTCATATTCACTGAATCGAGATAAATCCCGTAACAGCTTCTACTGTAACTGTTGTGGTCGTCCCGCCTGCTTGCAGGCTGATAACGCCACTGTTCAAAGGAGTACTGTTGCCGTTATAGGGACTTCCGAGATAATCAAATTTAACCTCGTTGGTCGCATCAAAATCAGCATCAACAATATCCACTTTTTTCAGTCTGCCGTCATTTTGAAAATCTATAACGTAGTCAAATCCCTTCTTCACAGGATGGGGTATTACGTTACCGTCCTGGTCCTCTATCCTGTAACTCTCTGTATCTTTATCAATCACCACTGAATAATTTTGTCCTCTGCTGATTGACATACTCTTGGCGTATTCCAAATCCGCCGTGAGCATATTTGCCGCAGACCGAATCTGCATACTGGCCGCCGAGCTCATCATCGGTATCGCCGTCAACGCAGCTATCATGATTATCGCAATCACAATTAGAAGCTCTACCAAAGTAAAACCGCCGCTTATGCCTCGTAAGCCGTACCCGGTGTTCCTCCTGAAATACGAATAACGCAGCTTTGCTTGTGGATATTTTAAGCCTAACATTCTAACAATCCTCTTCATTCCGCCACATTTATCAACGCTCGTCTCTGCTCTTTTTTCGTCCTATTAAAGCCCTACCTTTACCGACCAACCAACCGGTCCAAACAAGCCATTACCTCTCTTATATTATCCGACCTCCCCAGGCCGACAGAACCGACCAATCTACCCCATCCGCCTTGGGTCTTATACGCACAAACAAACCTATATAAATGTCATCTCTCATACCTTCTACAGTTAAGGCCAACAGAATTGGCACAATCGTCAAAACGATACAATAGGAATTATCGAACTATTCCGACCTCTTATGGCCCTGCGATATGCAATCGCTATTATTAACATATTTTGGATTTTTCTTTTCATCGCATATAAAGGCCGATAAGCAGCTCCTCCTTTGAGCTTCTTTATAAGACCCTATAACTTGCCTTTATTTTCTCTCGATATTTCTAAAAAATGCCCCGGACGCAGGACCCCAGTTTTCCGGATCGCCACCAGGCATTTGGATAGCCGCTATTGAAGGAGCCGTTGTTATATTGATGACACCGCTGCCGCTTATTCCACTGCTGCCGACCATAAACAACGCCCCCAATATTTTAATTTCGGCCCCGTTTGCAACTGAAATACCTCCCGCTACTTGAGCAAGTCCTTCTATCTCAAGTTTACTGGATACGTCTATTTGAATATCGCCGCTGACTAACAGTGCCGGAGAATTCTTAATAGCCCTGACACTAACCAGGCTGTCTCCGTTGATTGTCAGATTACCATTTACAACAAGCGCCCCGTTTATTACCGTCTCTTCGCTCATCTCAACATCGCCGTTGGGATCGGGAACAGGGTTAAGGGCAAAATCGCTTATATTAAGCCCGGGGCTGGTAACACCAACTGCTTGGCTAACGTTGTATCGTTGGCCTGTTTTACTTCCGGACCCTGAAAGACTATCAGCGAAAACATCACCATCAATATGGCCATTATTTGATAGATTACTATTACAATAGACATCGCCGTAGATTGTGGTGTTACTGGATATTATCGTGTCTCCGCCAGTCCAAAACGCAATACATGGGTCAAGCCGCAATTCCGCTGTTATACTGCTGCGGCCGATCTTTTCGCCATTCCTCAGCCGGTACGAATTACAGTCTATAATATAATTGCAGCGGTTTGTCGGAACCGAATCATCGCGAACAACTTCAAGGTCATAATAATCATCACTTCCTGCGACCAGCTGCTGACCTGTGGCTCCTGTGAAGTATTCTGAAACAACATCCTGCGGATTAAGGATAAGCCCTCTGGCGTGCTCCAATCCCGATTCAACCAAATAATCCATCTGTGTCCGAAGTATCATATTCTGACCACAGGCTAATTCCACATCACTCCGCGACAAAAAGCCTAACGATACAATCGTTATTACCATAACGATAAACAGCACCACAAGCAGTGCTGCCCCTTGCCTGCTGGTCTTATACTTTTTGGCACTCATACTAATCATCATCACTCACAATATTATTGCCGCTGCCGTCGAGAAGATTTCCTGCCCAGCCGCGAAGCACAGCGCTTATCTGATACTGATGAACAATATCGTTTTCCAAAACATCAAATGCAATACTCACAAATCTGCTGTTCGGCGGCGCTACATCAAAGCCGAACTCCACATTGCTGCATTGCGGCACTAACGATACGTATGTAACGACGTAATCACTTGTTGAGAGCGTATCAATGTCGCTCAAGTTTACCAGAGAAGTATCGGACGAAGGAAATTCACAAAGCCTCAGATAATCCCTGCCCGTTCCTCTTTCGATATAAACCAATTCATTGATATTGATTTTCCCGTTACCGTTATCATCAGCCCGCCAGACAGCTAAATCGCCGCCGGGCGTGCCGCATATCAGTTTGCAGTGTCGAATCAGCTCTGAAATCCTGAGCGTCGCATAACGGACCTGTGCCTGCTTTTGGCTCGAGTCGTCCGCCACATCATTTGCCGCCCCCATAGCAAAAGCTAAAGTAGCAACCGCAGCTAAAACTATTCCGGTAACAATCAAAGCTACCAGCAGCTCAACTAATGTAAAACCCTTCTCGTATCGCATATCTCGTATCTCGTATGAACCCAAGCCGTAATATTATGTGACTGCTCAACTAATGAATGTCATTCCTGCGAAAGCAGGAATCCAGATGTATCGAAGGTCTGGATTCCGCATCAAGTGCGGAATGACAATTCTTCAAATCGTATGTCATAGACTACCGGGTTTCATCTTTTTCATTCACTCACAAGTCGATTTATAGTCGCAATTTCTTTGCCGCTGTAATACACTCGCACCGTAATGCGAATATATTTCGACACGCCTGCCCCGCTTTCCTGTGGGACATAAACATAATCGCATATTGAGTCTCTGCTGAACCTGGCGTAATTTGAGTCGGTAAATACCGTCCCGCTTGCATCCTTTATTTGGCCTTGCGCCTCGGAATAACCATCATAGTCGGCTACTATCTGCTCGAACGGCGTATTAACAATCTCCTCTATCAAATCGCTCGCTAACTTTGCCCCTAAAGTTCTGCGCATACCTTCAACCCGCACCGCCGCGCCACTTGTAAACGGAAGCAGCACGCCAGTCGCGGCAATGCCTAACACGACCGTGGCCATCATCGCCTCAGCAAGGGTAAAACCTCTCCGCCCTGCGTAGCAATGTCTTGTTCGGCTAATAATCATAGTATTGTTTCCCGCCCTGGTCAGTTCCTGTGTTGTCGGCCCGTATCTCGGAGGTAGCCGCCTTATATATCCAGCCGTGGCTGCCGTCAGCGTTGGCCGGAAATGCCTGGCCATCTGCAAGCATTTCAACAGTATCCTTTAGGTTAAAAGGATTAACGGGTATCTTCATTAAGTAAGGGCCGCGATTAAAACCGGGAGTTCCTATCGCAGCCGTTTGTCCGTTTGTATTGCTTGCCATTGTAGTCTGGTCAATAAAAGCCTGCTCGGTGGGTGCTTGAGTCGTATCGCCATTCGGATAACCGGGCTCGACTTCCAGGTGCTGACTCTCGTAAACCAGAATAACTCTTCGAAGCAATTGCAAATCCACAGCAAGAGCGCTGTCTTTTGCTGATGTGGTGCTGTTTGCAAACGCCGGAATGACAATTGCAGCAAGAACGCCAAGTAAGACTACGACTACGAGAATCTCCACAAGTGTGAAACCTTTTGCCTTATTCATCACTTCTCGTCACCTACCCTTTCTAATAGCTTATTAACTTTTCATAGACCTGCGTATGCAGCATGATTGTCGGCCTGGAATAAACCGGTCTTGGTATCAACTCTCCAACCGGCTTTACCCGCCCCTGCCGGTTCGCCATCAAACCGAACCGTGTTAAGATTATTAAAAGGATTAACTGGAACCTTCTCAACATACGGACCGTACTGCCCAGTCTTTGTTGTCATAGCTGTTTTGAAACTCTCGAAAGAATCAACTGGAGGAAGGCTGTTTTCGTGCTGAGCACGGTACAAATCAAGCTGAGAACGCATCTCCTGAAGTCCGTCGATCAACTCGGAAGTCCTGGATTCAGGGCTCGCTTTGATGAACTTCGGAACAACTGTCATCGCAACCACGCTCAATACGGATGCTATAATTACTGCTTCAACATACGACAAGCGGGTCTTCTCTTTCATCACCCTGCTCCTGTATTGTTCAAAAAGGCTGACCAGCCTCAGCTATTCGCTAAACCTGGTCAGCCTTAGATAAACATTGTTATTCAACAGTTAGAGTACCCATTAGAGATTCATGTGGTCAGCACCGACAACACCATCTTCATCGTAGTCATCGTCAGCGTAGATTTCGCCGGTGGATTCGGTGTATTCCCAGCTACCAACATTATCACCAACGGTTCCAGTGTTATCGAGCAGACCATGTATACCAGTGGCATCTAATCTGTTATTGAACTGGTTTACCGGTACCTTTTGTATATAGGGTCCATAGCAAAACACAGCAGTCTTTGCTGCAGCCGTGGCTCCATCAATATCTGAGTATGTTGTCATTTGCGCCACAAAGCTGGCGAACAAAGGCGGAACATCATTGTGCTGAATCTTATACAGCTCAATCTGCGAGCGCAGCGTTTGAAGGTCAGTGCACAGACTTGACAGCTTGGCTTCCGTGCTGGCTTCCGTAAACTGAGGAATTACGATAGCTGCCAGAATACCAAGAATGACCACTACAATCAGAATTTCCACTAATGTAAAACCGCTTTTTTTAGCTTTCATTTTTTGCCCCTTTTCATCAATAAAGTTCTACTTACTGCCTCATAAATCACACAACATCCGGCATAATACTTTTCCTCGCAATCATGGTATCGACCCAATCGATACCTTGCTTAACCGCACCTTTAATCTTCTGTCTGTGAAATCCTCCCAATACTAAAAACCGCAAAAAATACCCGAAAAAATACTTCAATAATACTTCTAAAAGAATCACATTCGGACGTCAAACGACCAATAAAACCTCAAACTCCAACGTCCGAAAACACTACAGGTTGCTCTTTCCAAAAAGCCAAATAAGTGTCCAAGCAAAATATAAGAAATAAATCCTGGGCTGCCAAATTTTCTCCGATAACAGTTCAAGAATACCGACTTTGGGATTTAACGCTTTAAGGCAACAGCATGTATCTATATAATGTTACTGCCATTGCATAGGATGGAACAACACAGGGAAGCGACCCGAGCGCCACAATCGTGGCATATAGCATGAGGCGGCTCTCGAAGAGCTACCGCCCACTTATGATTATGCTGGTGCCTTTAATGCGGTAAATCCCAGCCGCGAAGCGGCTGTTCTTTTAGAAACTTTTTGGGCATTGGAACTGATGTCAAAACCTGTTTGATTTCGGCTACGGGAGGGTCAGGATTATTCCAAACAGACTTTACAGTGAGTCTTTTCCACCTCTGCGAGGTTATATGTTCGTAATGTACACGGGTGTATTTTTGATATGTATTTTTCTTTTGACTTCACCGGCGTGTTCAAGCTCTATCCGAATGTAATCTATGGCCTGTAGAGCTGATTCGATTTTATCGGCCCACTCAATTAGAACCACCGACTGCGGATAACAGAAATCATCAAAGCCCAACATCTCAAACTCGGAAACAGAATTCAACCGATAAGCATCTATATGATAAATATCCAGCCGGCCTGCATACTCATTAACTATAACGAACGTGGGACTATTAACATTTCTGTGGTCTTTGGCACCGGCACCGGCTGCAATCCCCTTAATCAGATGTGTCTTGCCGCTGCCCAACAGCCCACAAACAGCTATAACCTCACCACCTCTCAATTGTGAGCCGATTTTTCGACCGAGTTCTATAGTATCCTCTGGCGAACTCGAGATAATTTTAAAATCCATAACCAATAGTCAATAATCAATATCACAGATCCGCCGTCTTTGGGCGGAGTCAATTACTCCAAATGGTCATTTACCCAACTGGGCCGGGTAGTAATAACCCATCGTCTGAGCGACAACGCCTAAACGATATTGAGGGTCCTGCATAAGACAAGGACGCCGACCGGAAGTAGAAATAGTAGTCGTGTAAATGCGAAGCTCTCCTTTGAGGCTCGTAATCACTTCTTCCCGATGGTCACCCAGACAATCAACTACCGCAATGACTCGACCTTCAATCGGCTGCATCGCTTCACCGCCCCAATCACGAATTGCTCCCGATATTATCACTTCTTTCTGTAGATCTGAATCCCACCAGACCGGACGTGGACTCAGCGTTCCCGTTTCCAGAAACTTTATCAACTGTCCCTTTGCGCTATAAAGCCAGCGCTCTTTATAATCTCTCTCTCCGCCATATACTTCCATACCGGCAAACTCCGCTAAGATGTCCCCGGCCATTCCCTGAGCGTGAATATGGCGGGTAGGCTTTTTATGGGTCCAGAGCTTGCGGCCGGTCTTGGCATCCACTACGCAGATACCATCGGTTTTCTGTCGCGTCTCGAACCCGTAAAAAACCTCCAGACCCGGATTGGCAGGGTCAATATCGGCAACATAGCAGACATCAGGATGTCCCATCTCTAAGGTCCAGAGACCTTTGCCGTCATCGTCCAGCACCGCAGCCCCGATAACCAGCTCATCCTTACCATCCCGGTCGACATCGGCGGTTACCAATCCGTGAGATCCCTGTCCCCGATATTTCTCCTTTTCCTGCGGTGCCTCCCAGTACCATATCTGATTAAAATCCTTGTCCAGCGCCTGAGTCTTAATAAGGTTGTAGGTGCCCCGCTGCATAATCAGCGATGGCGTTTTGCCATCGAGATATGCCACCGTCAGAAAATTACGGCAGTAACGATTGTAATCAGAAAATCCATCCCGGCTCAGCCAATCGGTTTTGTCCACAACTTTACCGGTTTGTCCGTCAATCTTAACCAAATATTCAGGCCCGCTTTGGACGAGCCCTTTTTCATCCCGGGGGTCTCCGATGCCGGCCTTGCAATAAACCTCGGCTTTGCCGTCCCCATCCACGTCATAGACAATCCACGGCGAATACCATATCCCCGCCTCGATTGACCAGCCCATATCGTATCGCCACATCATCGTGCCATCTAAGCGATATGCTTCGAGTTTGTAAGTTGTGGTGCTGCGCTTCCAGTAGCCCGGCCGCTGATATGGGTCGGTATTGAAATTCGGTTGCTTGATAACATACTCATAAGCACCATCCCCATCCAGGTCTGCGATACCAACCTTCTGGAAATCATAATTGCCTTTTAGCGGAATACTTTTATACGGCTTAGATCTACCTTTCAATTCGATAATGACTTCTCCCAATCGTTCCTCTGACTTCAGCCCTTTCTGCGTGTCATATCCCCACAGTATGTAATGGCATGTTCTCATACCCCTACCCGGCTTTAGATTTTTTTCCACAAAATTCGTTCGAGAATAGGGCTTGTCTCCTGTTAGAATTATATATGGAGTACGGGAACGTGGATAAAAAGACATACGCCCAATGCAGAAAGCCATATCTTCAGGATCATCTTCGAGCAGACGCCAGCTAAGAAATACTGACCCATCCCCGCACTCAACAGCCACCAACCCACGGTCCAGCTTTTCCACGCCTGATACGACAGCAGCAAAACTAAAAAGCAATGAAAAACCAATCATCCATACAATCCAAAATCTAATTCTCATAATTCATACCTCCACAGTCCCCTTGGTCAATTCTTCAAATGGTCATAGCCTTTGGCTTGCAAATCCCTAATCCGGCCATCAAACATTTTTATCTGTATTTTTCCGGTATTGGTAATGGTGCCGATCTGCGTAATCGGCATCGGCTCATCCC
Source organism: Candidatus Aegiribacteria sp. (assembly GCA_048635425.1). Classification (GTDB taxonomy): domain Bacteria; phylum Planctomycetota; class Phycisphaerae; order Sedimentisphaerales; family Anaerobacaceae; genus NIOZ-UU13. Next base: position 1,456 of record JAIVYN010000025.1, on the reverse strand, counting down.
ACTTATCCAACAATTTTTGGCAATCCCCCTGTGAAAGAGTAAAAAGCAGTTCAAAATCTTCACCATCGTTCAGGGCGGAATTCAGCGGCTCTGCATTTTTTCGAGCTTGTTCCGATATCGGAATTTGCTCTGCGTTTATAATAGCACCCACCTGGCTTGCTTTGCAAACTCGATTTAAATCACTGCTCAGTCCATCGCTTATATCAATCATTGAATTTATTGTTACAATTTGGGCGATTTTGACGGCCTCTTTAACTCTCGGCTCAAATTCCAGATGTCTCCCCCAGCCCGCTCCACCTAACGAACCTGTTACGCAGATACTATCACCCACCTTTGCACCCGACCTTTTTACAGGCTCATTGCCTCCCTGCTTACTGAGCATCGCCACACTTATCGCGAACGGTTTTTCGCCGTTCCAGCTCGTAATATCACCACCAACAAGCGCACAGCCAAACCTCTGGCCCGCACCAACAATCCCCGAGTGAAGCTGCTTTAATTCTTCTTCGCCGAATCCTTTCGGCAGCGCAACCGATACAACAGCGGCAACAGGCACCGTCGCCATCGCCGCGCAATCGCTTAGGCTGACCGCCATAGCTTTATATCCGGCTTGTTCTAAAGTTACTTTTCCAAGCTCGAAATGCACACCGTCCAGCAGCATATCCGTAGTGATAAGAACCGACTCGTTACCTAACCGAATCTGGGCCATATCATCACCGATGCCAACAGGAAAATCTGCTGCGGACAACTTGCTTTGGCACGCAAACCAGGCGGTTATTTCATCTTCACTCATCGCTGTCCCAACTGCTTATTCCAGTATGCAATCTGTTCTTTCGCCTGCTTCGGGCCGGCTGAACCGGCGGTAATGTATTTATCCGCAACGCCTGCCGCACCGAGATTTTCATACACGTCCGTCTCAATCGAGGCCGAATACTTTTGCAGCTCATCCAGACCAAGCTCAGCCAACTTTTTATTCTGCTCCTCGCAGTAAGCAACCAAAGACCCGACAATACCGTGCGCCTCACGAAAAGCAACGCCCTTTCCGACTAAATACTCAGCCAAGGCGGTGGCATCCAAAAAGCCTTCCTCCAGCTCAGCCGAAATCTTCTTCGTATTGAACTTCGTATGTAAAACAATCGCCCGCGCCACATCCAAACAGGCCCCGACCGTATCGTTCGCAGCGAAAATATGGACCTTGTCCTCTTGCATATCGCGATTATAGCCCGACGGCTGACCCTTCAAAATCGTCAGCACAGCTATCAATGAACCATAGACCCGACCGGTCTTTGCGCGAATCAGCTCCAGGAGGTCCGGATTACGCTTCTGCGGCATCATACTCGACGATGTGCAATAGGCATCGTCAATCCGTACAAACCCGAATTCATTGGATGAGTAAATTATCCAGTCCTCAGCCAGCCTGGACAGATGCGTCGCGATAAGCGCACAATCGAAAATAAAC
>JAIVYN010000024.1:0-23654 GCA_048635425.1 Candidatus Aegiribacteria sp. | reverse complement strand
GAGCTCAGGGGATTTACGCGCCTGCATCAGCAAGACCTCTACGGTCTGCTCATCAAATCCGCCGCTGATTCTATCATCAAGCTGGCGGCCGATCCCCGTTACGTCGGAGGTCGAGTGGGCGTGATGGCGGTTCTGCATACGTGGGGTTCAAATCTTTCGTACCATCCTCACGTGCATTGTCTGGTGACCGGCGGAGGTCTGTCCCCGGATGGACAGACGTGGATGCCCGCCAGAGACAACTATCTGGTACCCGTCAATGCCTTATCGAGGCTGTTTCGCGGCATCTTCCTCGACCGTATTCGCAGGCAATTCAAAGAGATTCATCTGCCCGAATCCATATGGCAAAAAGACTGGGTCGTCCACTGTAAACCGGCCGTCCAAGGCACCCGTACAGTCCTCAATTATCTCGCCCGCTACATTCACCGTGTCGCTATCACCAACAGCCGAATCATTTCTGCCGACAACGGTAAGGTGACCTTTCGGTATAAGAATTCCAGCGGTGCTCAGATCAAAACCATGACCGTCAGCGCCGAAGAGTTCATCAGACGTTTTCTACAGCATGTACTGCCGACGGGTGTTCACAAAGTGCGTTACTATGGCCTGTGGAGTTCCTCGAATTGCAAGCACCACCATGAGAGAGCTTACCTTAATCTCATCGGCTATCAAATCTAATCCGAAACATGACCCTTCTGTGTACATGACAATACCGGTCCATCTATCCAGTGAAAAAATGCCCCACATTGGCCACCGGTCAGACCTGATAAGCCACAGGTCGTTCCCAATAGACCAACCAATCCCCCCTCGAGCAAGATCTAATCGCACCAATCCGTCCTCTGCTCACCGATGAGACGGAATTCGTTTGGTTATTGAAATTCCAAAGAACCTGTCCCCGGTTCAGTCCAATAGAGCATTTGTATCGGCTACGCGACACAAAAACTCTTAATTAATTAAGTATACGGATGAAAAGAAATGTATCATTCATATGATTCTTTTTGGGGTATCGGTTATAATATAGCGTTAAGAAGCAGAGTAGGAACAAGGAGTTCATGTACGGTTCCTACCTGCCGGAGAACGATACACAGAATGACGATGATCGATACAGACGCATACCGATACTGGATATACTTTGTCGAAGTGTAGCATGACTGGGTATCCGAAGAAGTGAAGGGCTTAATATGAGGAAAAACAACACACAAAGAGAAATGACCTCATGGAATCTGACGTGCACATTATCTGTCCTGCTCGTCATAGTGAGGGGCTTATGGGCACAACCAGTCAATTATACTATCACTGAACAGAGCAAGCATATCCCAGTTGCCTATAATGCTGATATTGTTGTTGTCGGCGGGTCCAGCGCGGGAGTGGCGGCGGCATGTGAGGCAAAAAGAAGCGGCGCCAGTGTCTTTCTTATCTCTCCCAGGCCCTACGTGGGTGTGGATATATGCGCTCACCAACACTTGTGGCTGGAACCAGGAGAAGAACCTATCTCGGAATTGGCTAAAGCTGTCTTTGGTGACGGTCGCTGGGCAACACCACTTGCCGTAAAAAAAGCTATGGACGAAGCTCTGTTGAGATCGGGCGTGCCATACTTGACAGGATGCTATGCGACGGAGATTCTGTTTGATGAGGAAGGAAATGTCGCTGGAATCGTCATGGTAAATCGTAGCGGCCGACAGGCTGTTAAGGCAAAGGTTGTCATTGATGGAAGCCGCCATGCTGTGCTGGCCCACCAGACGAATGCTGCATTTAGAGGATTCAAACCAGGCAAGAAGACTTTCCAATTCATCGTTGTCGGCGGTGAGATGCAACGCGGTGAGAATCTGCTCGGCCATAAACTGGGTGTTACATACGATAGTCCAACTACTAAGCGTGGTCGTGTTGTTAAGTATCCGGTTTATCAATACACAGTCAGCATTGATATGAAAGATGGAAGTCCCGCATCCTTTGCCGCTGCCGAACAAGAGGTTCGCAATCTGGTTGCCGGCAGCGGTATGAAGGATTGCTCAGAAGTGTTATATTTCGTTCCTGACGACACAGTGGTTGCCGAATCACGGATTGAGGATTCGTGGCCCGGGGCAACTCAGTGTGACCTCTCTGCATATCGACCGCGGGGTGTTTCACGTCTCTACGTTCTGAGTGCGTATGCGGATGTGGACAAAGTGGTGGCGGAGAAGATGCTTCGCCCGCTTGAGTTTATGGCTGTCGGCAAACGCATCGGTCGAGAGGCGGCGACTATAGCCAAAGCGTTACCCTCCCCAGATAGAGTTGAACTTCGCGGAGCTTCACTCGGCTCCAGTTCTTTTGGCATTGTTAAGGAGGACCTTTCAGGGCTGAGAGTATCGAAGCGGCTTGGAATGATCAGTGCCGGGCTGCGACCGCTGCCCGTTTTTGGGCAATACGATGTAGTAGTTATTGGCGGCGGAACTTCCGGCGCCCCGTCCGGAATCAGTGCTGCCCGGAGGGGCTCAAAGACACTTGTCATTGAATATCTTGACGAGCTGGGCGGCGTAGGCACCGCCGGTCTGATCGGCTCATATTGGCGTGGCAATCGTCGTGGATTCACCCAAGAGATTGATCGTGGAATTGGCGCTCGGGAAGGATGGGATGTAGTAGCAAAATCGGAATGGCTTCGTCGCGAGTTGATAAAAAACGATGCGGATATCTGGTACTGTTCATTTGGCTGCGGAGCGATCGTTGACGACAGAAGAGTCACAGGCGTTGTCGTGGCGACGCCTCAGGGTCGAGGTGTTGTCCTGGCTAAAACGGTTGTAGATGCAACTGGTAATTCTGATATTGCATTCTGTGCCGGCGCCGAGACGCAGTTCAGTGTATCCTCACTGGGTGTTCTGTCTGTTCAGCTTGCCGGTTTTCCACATCGCAACCTTGGCGATAGCTATAACAACACCTGTTATACGATGGTTGATGATACGGACGTAGTGGATGTTTGGCACCTAATGACCTCGATGCGTATAGCCTACGGCGGACAACAAGGACTCCAAGCACCATATGATGTGGGACAGCTCGTTGACTCCAGAGAGCGACGCCGCATTGTTGGTGAATATACACTGACTACTCAGGACATCCTTAATCAGAGGACACATTCGGACACTATCAGTCAGCATAAGAGCAATTTCGATGCAGCCGCCTTTCCAGATTCAGCAATGCTCTTGATTTACGACATGAAGGGCCCTGATTTCAATGTGGACATGCCGTACCGTTGTCTATTGCCGAAAGGGCTCGACGGCATTTTAGTGTTAGGCCTTGGTGCAAGTGCTGAACGCGATGCCATGACGCTCGTGCGTATGCAGCCGGACTTGCAGAACCAAGGCTATGCGGCCGGCATGGCGGCTGCTATGGCAGCAAAACTTGAAGGCCGCACCAGGAAGATCGACATTAAGGAAGTTCAGCAACAGATGGTCAGGCAGGGCGTACTTGAACCAAGAGTCATTCATGACAAAGACTCCTATCCTATGAGTAAGGCAGTCATTGCCAGAGCGATTGAAGATGTAAGGCAATTGAGTCGGCAACATGATCAGAGTACATCGATAATATCAAAATCAATGAAGGCGCTGGCCGTGATCATAGCTCATCCGAAGAGATCGATACCTCTATTGAGAGAAGTTTACGAACAAGCGTCCGTTCAGAATGAAAAGATCAAATATGCGAAGATACTTGCTATTCTTGGAGACAACAGCGGTGTACCAACACTGATTGCCGAGGTGGATGCGAAAACTGAATGGGATGAGGGTTATCCGTATACTGCTGGCAGAGCTATTGGGAATGTGTTCAGCGATCTCGACAGGTTGATTATAGCTCTCGGCTACAGTCGCGATCCCAGAGCAATGGAACCGGTACTCCGAAAAATGTATATCCTGGAACCTACGATTGTCTTATCGCATTATAAGGCCGTGACGCTTGCGTTAAGGCATCTAAGAGGACCGCAGGCAATCAAGCCACTGGTGAAGCTGATGGATAAACCTGGATTCAGGGGACATGCCGTCACGAATCCTGTTGGGAATAAATTTGATACTATGAGGTTATCCCCGAGAAGATCTTTCGATCAGCTGAATGCAGCATTCAAGGAAGTCATCATCGCTACAACACTATATCAATGCGGAGACTATCAGAACATGGGACGAATGATCCTTGAGCAATATAGTCAGGACGTAAACGGCCATTTTGCATCCTATGCGCAGGCAATTCTCAATGGGAAAGGTTTGCCAAAGTAAGATAACTTAAGTTCATTATACAGTTCGTTAGCCCCAGCTTGTACGGCGGTTACCCGCTTCGCCCTATGCCCACAATAAGAGCTTAAAGCAATAACCGGCATCATGGCTACGAAACTGATTGCCGATCAGATTCGCATCTTGGAAACACAGATGTGACAATACCAGCACACACTTTTCATTTACACTTTTTGCGCTTGTGTTTACAGGTATGCTTATGGGCTCGATAATAGCACCATAGGAATTTAGATTTCAACTCCTCTGACTATTAGGAGTAAGTGGGTCGCTCAGTTACTTGCTTTGGCTTGATGAATAATACCTCGGCACGCTGGATCCATCCCGATCTAAGGTCGACCCGAAACCACCCATCACTATTCTTCTTGTGGAACCGGACCGCCGATCGCCTGCCGAACTCGCTGAGATCGTATTGCGCCCACTTCTGACCCATATCGAGAGAAACAATGAACCCCGTGGCGTATGGAGATGCGGGGGCATAATGAGATGCCAGAATCACACCGTCCTGGATGATCATATTTGCGGACTCGTATAGCGGGTTGAAGAGCAACGTGTGCGCTGCGGGCCTGGCTATGTCAGCCGGGTCGCACCGAAAAATCCCTCGGTCGTGTGGCTTGGGCCCGTTGGCGTCGGCAATCCAGTAGAGTTTACCGTCAACAAAGTTGATTCCGCCGGATTTGTAGCGCGAGTTAGAGGCATCCGATATGACAACCGTCCAGAGCCATCTGTCATTTTTCGCGTCATAGATACCTCTCAACCAGTGGCACTCACGCCCTTCGGGTCTATCGCGGTCACCCGTGCAGGCATAGAATGCATTTTCGGCAGGGTTATATGCCACGCAGTGCACATGGCGGCAGATGACCGGGTTATCTGGTTTACCGAGCAGCGTGCCTATCGAGCCTCCACCTGCAGAACCGTTATCTCGGTAATGGGGATTCTGTCCAAAGGCATACGCGATTTTCACGGTATGGCCATTGTCGGTTGAGTAGTAAATGTTGACCGGGGCCGCACCGCCCAGGACATTGCAGTAATTACCCCATACCAGCATCTCAACGCCGTTAACATCCCAGGTATGAACGCCATCGAGGGGGTGGAAGTACCAGCCGGGATACTCCGGGTTTTTCGGTTTATGCGGGATGTAATCGGCACCGCTAGCATCCTTCACTGTGATCGGGCGGCAGGTTTTGAGGTTGTCGGTGCTGATGTATAGCTTTGAGCGCGTGGCGAAGAGTATGTTGCCGTTTCTGAGAATGGAGCTGAACGTAATGTTGTGAGCATTGGGAAAGGCGATGCTGTGCGGCCAGGTTCGGGCGTTGTCCTCGGAGAGAAAAACAGTCCGGTCGGTAAAACCGAACGCCTTGTTGTCTCGTTGCGAATCAATATAGGGACCGGCTGGCTGCGGGCGATACCAGAAATGGTCCGTTGAGGCCAAGTTAGACGAGACAGTAATTGGATTGGCGTCGAGTTCAGGCACATCTGCCATCAGAATCCCGCCGGCAGTCACCGCTGTGGTACGCAAAAACTGGCGGCGAGTGATTCGTGGTTGTCGCGTTACAAGTTTGCTGTCGGCAGGACATTGTGTGAAGTGGTCGTGAATGAGTGGCATCGTCTCATCTCCTAAGAACAAGCCTTATTATATCAGGCCCTTGCGCAGTATTCTCAATTTCCCTGAGCAAAAGCAGCTTCACCAGCCATTGGTGCGGGTAGCTAATCTACCCAGTTCTGTCTCATTATAGCGGACTACCGGTGGTGGACAAGAGTCTGTTGAAGCTTTGGAGGCAGTCGCGCCGGATGGAAGATCGAGGGGATTTGTAGCACATCACATCACCCAAAAAATTTATAGCGGCCTTAGTGACGATTATCGGGGATTTCTTGGATTGCGATTCTCATATTGATTAAGGGATGGGCCCGGCAATGTTGATGAATTAGAGACTTTCACTCCTAACGACAGGTAAAGGACTGCCTGAAATCTTTCCCTGGATTAATTTTTGCGCAGGACGAGTACCACAATTATTGCAATCTCAACAACATCTTGCTACAATCTACATCATGAAAACGCCCCGTCAGGTTGTCTCAACGGGCCCATGCTTGTATCGACTGAAAAACGATTTCTTATCAGTTATTCTTAAAAGATGTCAATAATCAGCTCAAAAAAGAAAGGCACTTACTTATGAAACCGGACAAAAATACAATGACGCGTCGTCGTTTTCTCAAGACCAGTACCCAAGTCACCGCCTTGGCAGGATTCTCTGTTATCACGCGGGCTTATGGAGCAAACAACGACCGAATCCGCGTCGGACTTGTAGGCTGCGGGGGCCGCGGCACCGGGGCCGCCCGAGACGCGATGATGGCTGGCCCGAATGTTGAATTAGTGGCAATGGGCGACATTTTCAAGGCAAAGGTCGAAAGGAGTCTTGCTCGGTTGTCGAAACTCAAAAGTGGCAACAAAGCGATTCGAAACGGCCTTAAAGTGAAACGTAGCCATTGCTTTGCGGGTTTGGATGCATACCAGAAAGTGATCGACTCCGGCATTGACTACGTCCTACTTTGCACGCCTCCAGGCTTCCGGCCGGATCATATTGAATACGCAGTCAAGAAAGGCGTGCATATCTTCGCAGAGAAACCGTGTGCCACAGATTCACCGGGCGTGCGTCGAATACTCGCCCTCGAGGACAAAATGAAACGAAAGGGAATCGGTTTGTTGTCGGGCTTCAACGGCCGCCACGTATTTCATTACGCCGACCTTGTCAAAGCCGTTCATAGTGGTAAACTCGGGGATGTCAAGGCCCTTTACGCCTACTTCAACACAGGGGATATCTGGTATCGCGAACGTGAAGGTGGAATGACACTTCCTGATTACCATTTCCACAACTGGTTCCACGTTGACTGGCTCTGCGGCGACCACATCGTCGAGCAGCACGTCCACAACCTTGACCGATGCAACTGGATCATGCAGGCTCATCCCGTCAAGGCTTATGGGATGGGTGGGCGACAGTATCACACAGACCGCGGTGGCAATATCTACGATCACTTCACAGTCGAGTTCGAATATGAAAACGGTATTCGCATGACCAGCATGTGCCGCCAAATCAAAGGAACGGACACGAAGGTCGGAGAGGAAATTGTTGGAACGAAAGGCTTTGCCTCGTTGGTCGGCCCCAAAGTCCAGATCACGGGTGAAAATGCCAGGGTTTTCAGAGAACACCCGAAACAGCACGAAAGCCATCTCCAGGAGCATATTGATTTTATCGCAGCACTCCGACGCGGCGAAATTCTGAATGACACCCGCTTTTTGTGTGAATCGACCTTAACCGCTATCATGGGACGCGAGTCAGCATACACAGGCAAACACGTAACGTGGGACGAAATTCTAAACTCCGACCTCCAGCTGACACCTCCAGATATTGCCAAGTGGGATGGCTCTATCCGGTCGGTTCCCAAGCCGGGCATACCACGGGTGTAGCAGGTTTTATAAAGATGAGCCCGTGCTCGGTTTTAATCCACTGATTGAAGCTGCCGGTCATAGACAGAGGCATAACCACCACCGCGGTTGCGTGCCACCCATAGTCGATAGTCAAGGTCCTCCCAGGCCGCCAGGTATCGCTTACCCACAGGCTTTGTTGCAGTGACTATACCTACAGCGTTTTTTCCTTCCTGCGTGCGAAGACCTAAAACCAGCTCATCTCGGAAGTCTCCACAGAGATCGGCCACCATGAGTATGTGGCTATTCGATACAGGATTGGGCCTGACACCCGGAACGGCCACGGCTACAGTACCATTGAAATTACTGAGAGTTGCACCGTTCGCGCTCAGCAGCTCGCGCGTACCGTCCCCATCCCACTCAACGGGTGTATAGCCACTTGGAAAGGGATCCAGCAGCAAACGTCCTGACGCCGAGAACATCAGGAGGTGATAATCACTATGACCGGCTCGGTTGGAAATGCACTCCAATCCAGGGGAAGCGTCCCAAATGTCCGCACTCCAACCGCGATGCCCATGGGTCCAGCGCGAATCGTCCTCCCGGTTGAGTTTCCAAATGACCTCCCCTGAGTTCGCGTCCACCATATAGACACCCGCATGCATACTCGATTCTACAATATAAAAAACCTCCAACCCTGGTCGTTTCGGCAGATGGTCATGAATCGAGACAATATCGGGATGTTGCCGGTAAAGGGACCAGCGCAGCGACCCGTCATGATTGATGCATGTGGTCCCGTTAAATACCTCCTGTTTTCCGTCCCCATCAACATCAGCCACTTCAATCTTGTGCCCACCACTGCCGCTTGTTTGGCCGAAACTCTTGAACTGCCACATTGGATTCAGTTCCGCATCATAAGCCGTGAAGATCTCGTTCTCATACAAACCGCTCTGGGTTACTACGGCCGGACGGTTTCCGTCTAAATAGGCAATGGAAAGGTGAATTCGTGTGGACGAGCCCTGGTGATCAGTGGCAATCGGTACCCAAGGTGTTTTGTGTTTCACATGGCCGCTCATCCCATCCAGAATCGCTGCATAGACCGCATCATCGATTTGCAGGCGCGTAATGACCTCCGCCCTGCCGTCACCATCCATGTCCCAGACATTGAAGGGCACATTGTTAGCACTGCCGTAACAGTGGTCGTGAAAGCAGATGTCCTTACGCCAAAGGGAACGTCCGTACGAGGTAAAGGCCTCCATTTGTACGGGCACGCCTGAATCCTGTGACATCTCGCGATTGCCGTTGTCCATACGGATCACACAGTCCAAGGCACCATCACCGTTCAAGTCACCAAAGATCGGAACCAGGGAACCCGGTTTGCAAATGGGAGTATAGGTGGCAATGAGTGGATCGCCTACATCTATAGCATCGGCACCTACCCATTCCGAACGTCGCAGTTCCCGGCCCTTTGTATCCACCGGGCGCACATAGTATTGGTATCGCCTTCCCGGCTTTAATCCAGTATCTGTAAAATACGTTATCCCACTAAGGGGAACCTGGGTAATTCTTTGCCCACCGTGGTTTCGATCCGATGCTCGGTACACATGAAAACGAACATCCTGGGCATCGTCTCGAAGGAATCCCCAGCTAAGAGCAATTTCACCATTATCGCGTGACACAGCGCACACACGCCGCACCTGCACACGCCAATCGTGTCCTTGGGGTTCCCGCACTGGTCGGAATCCTAAGTCAGGGTGTCGCAGACCTGCTTGCATCCCCACACCGTATCCGCAGCGCAGATAGGCTGCACCCCGTGCCCACGAGCCGCCCATCACGCTCTGCCCCTTGAACTCGGGTTCCTCTAAGCGATATATCCATTTTTTGGTGGCCGGATCATAACGGTTCAGTACCATCTGCCATACATTTCCCGCCATACAGTACAAGCCATAGCCGTTGGCCCGGCCCCACTTGGCTGGGCACAGATACTCCTGCCAGGCATCAAATCGCCGTGATCCGTGCGAGTTGTAATTAGCCTGATCCGCTGGTTTATCATTACCCCACGGATAGCGAGGACGGTCCAGGCCGCCATAGGCTGCATGTCTAAACTCCACGCCCGTTGGTAACCGGTACAACCGGCCATCCTGATCCGTGAGCCATTGCAGGTAGTCTCGGACATCATGGCGATTGACAAAAATTACAGGATACTCTTCCTTGCCAACCGGGACCTGCCCGTTTTGCCAATGTAATGGTGCAGCATGCCCGGTGGCATCCACAAAGGCCCGGTACTCGGCATTGGTAACGGTGTGGTCCAACATTTCAAAGTCCTCAACATGAATGCGACCACCTTCGTACTGGGCACCCTTGATGAGCACGAATCCCTCGGGAATCTGTCCAAGAACGTCAAGTGATAAAACCCATAACAACAATATTAAAGAGAATATTCTATTAGTCATTGCGTACCCCGCTAATATTTTGGATTTCCCATATTTTTTCATACTTAAAAACAATTCTCCTTATCTTAAGTAAGGCAGAGGGAATCGAAGCCTTGCTCAAGACATATCGCAGTGAATGCCGCCGGAGCCATATAATTCAGGCTGCTGTGCGGCCGTTAGTGATTGTAATCCATCCGCCGGCAATCTGCAACATATCTTAGCTCATCAATGCTCAAAAACAGCTCTCTATTGAGCAATTCATCTCTGAACCTGCTGTTGAACGACTCTATCTCTGGGTGCTTCTGTGTTGGCCTAAAGCCCCCCAAAAACCGCTGGAAGTAATTGTTTCCCAACAAGTAGCTTGACACTTATTCTTAATCATCATAGTATTGTCATCTGTTATACCTGCCAGATTATATTCAATTGCCACTGTACAATTGTGAGGAAGCATAGGCGGGTGAGAAATTGTTTTCTTGGATTAAGCTTGTGTGTGTTCGATTAGAAGGGAGGTTGTATCATGGCAGTGAAATACGGAGATTCGGCGGCGGATGAGATAGAACAACAAATCGGGCGTCGTAAATTCATGGCAAGTGCAGGGGCGGCGGCAATGGCATTCAATATCATTAAACCAACCCTGGTACGTGGCACCGAGGCGAATTCTAAAATTAGACTTGGGATGATCGGATGCGGGATGCGTGGCAAATGGATTGCGGATATATTCGCCAAGCACGGCGGATACAAGATTGTGGCAGCAGCGGATTACTTCCAGGAGAGGGCCGATGAGCTTGGTAATAAGCATGGTGTTGCAAGGGCAAATTGCTACGCAACACTATCGGGCTACAAGAGAATACTGGATCAGAAGCCTGATGCGGTGGCAATAGAGAGTCCCCCCTATTTTCATCCTGAACAGGCTGCGGCGGCTGTGGATGCGGGGGTGCATGTAATATGCGCCAAGCCAATCGCGGTCGATGTGCCGGGCTGTAAAACTATTGCCGAGGCCGGCCAAAAGGCAACATCTAAAAAGCAGTGCTTCTTCGTAGATTTCCAGACGCGAGCGAATAACTTTTATCGTGAAGCGGTCAAACGCGTTCATTACGGTGACATCGGGAAGATAGGTTTCGGCGAGGCGTGTTTTAATGGCGGGGATGTGTGGAATAGCTGGAATCCTGTCGAACATTTCCTCGAAGCCAATCCGAATAATCCCGAAGCGAAACTCAAGGCATGGGGCATGGACAAGGTACTCTCCGGCGACATACTTGTCGAACAGTGTATACACACGATCGACGTGGCTACGTGGATACTTAATGCCAATCCTGTCAGTTCTTACGGTACCGGCGGACGGAAATACTACAAGCATGGTGACATCTGGGATTGCTTTGCGATAGTTTACCGGTTTCCGGGAAATGTGCCGGTACTGGTCAATGCAAAACAGTTCGGTGAGGGATACGGTGACATAGGCTGTCGAATTTATGGTCTGAAAGGAACTGTCGATACGCACTACGGCGGGAATGTTTCCATTCGCGGAAGTAATCCTTATAAGGGAGGACAAACGGGCAATCTGTATCCGGAGGGTACGGCGATCAACATTGCCGAGTTCTACAACAATGTCATCAAAGCTCAGTTTACCAACCCGACAGTGGCGCCGAGTGTGCGAAGCAACCTGGCCTCGATACTCGGTCGAATTGGTTCCTACAAGAGGCGTGAAGTTTCGTGGGATGAAATGATTCAGGAAAATGAAAAGCTTGAATCAGATGTCGTGAAGCAATTGAAGGCGTAGACTCTGAATGAGTTGGAGGCAGTTATCAATGAGGAAGACAGCATTTGCTATATGTGCGATTCTTGTATTAGTTGTCCCTATAGAGAAGGCAGTAGCGGTTAAGTGGGAAATTAGGGCAGATATTCCACAGCACGTGTATGGCCATGGTGGTGCGGTCGTGAAGGACAAGCTCTACAACATCGGAGGCTGTGAGACTTCTGACTGGACCATAACATCCAAAAAGATTCAGGTGTACGACTATAAGACAGATACGTGGTCGAAGTTGGCTGATATGCCAATCGAGCTTGGTTGGCCTATGGTGGCGGTACATGGTGACAAGGTGTATGTATTCGGGGGGATGCGGAGCGGCGCAGTCTCGACGCACAAGGCTTGGAGATATGATCCTGCAAATGACAGATGGACAGCCATAAAAGATCTGCCAGTCAAGGCGATGAACGGTATTGCTTTGACGGTGGGAGATTATATTTACGTTGGACTTGGTTATCAGCGGTTGGATAAGACTGCGAAGGGAGTTGTGGAGAATTTCAGGAATTTCTATCGATATGGTCCGGACAGAGACGGCTATGAGCAGCTGGCCTATGCACCTGAGGGTGCGTGCTATGCCGCACCGGGGACTTATGCAGGGAATATCTATGTTGTGCACGGGGCTTCGTATGAGACGGGATTCCATGATATGAACGATTACGGCTGGACAGATGGTGTGCTTTGCTATAACATTGAGGGTGATAGGTGGAGAAGAATCGACATTCCACGGATTCGAACAAGAGTATTTTTTCTTACGCAGTGCACCAGCAGCGCGGTGCACAGGGAGAAGCTGTTTGTCTGCGGGGGGCATTCCAACTACAAGAGAACCACCGTAGCGAGCTACTTCGATATGAAAAGAGAAAGATTTTTCGGACTTCCAGATTTGCCCAAGCCGAGATGCTGCGGGGGTGGTGGCGTGGCTGGCGGTGTCGTGGGCAGTTACATTATTCTCAGCGGCGGATTCTGGGGCGTTGGTGAAACGGGCGATCCGGCTTCACCAACATGGGCGCTGAATGCAGAGAAATTGCATGAACCGGGAGAAACTATTACAAATTCAATCGGCATGCAATTAGCGTATGTTCCCGCGGGACAGTTTATAATGGGAAGTGCAGTCTATGACCAGATGCGTCAATATGACGAGCATCAGCACCCGGTTCGGCTGAGTGAGCCGTTTTTGATCGGCGTGACAGAGGTCACGCAGAAGCAGTGGCTTTCCATAATGGGGCACAATCGCAGTGAGCATAAAGGCGAAAATCTGCCGGTAGAGAAACTGTCATGGAATGAGGCGGTGGAGTTCTGTCAACGGCTCGGAGAAAAAGAGGGAAAGAAATACAGGCTGCCCACGGAGGCCGAATGGGAATATGCCTGTCGAGCTGACGAGAGGTGGGGCGATTTTTCTGGTACGGGTAGGCTCGATGACATGGGCTTCTATGATGGCAATAGCGACGGTGCGACACATATAGTCCGGACAAAGACGGCCAATAGCTGGGGACTCTATGATATGCATGGCAATGTAGCGGAATGGTGCAGCGACTTTTATGCGTCTAACTATCCGACAGAAGGCACGGTCGATCCGGTGGGTCCGAAGACCGGTAAGGCTCATGTGATTCGCGGAGGAGGATGGAATAGTTTTGCTCTGGCATGTCGATGTGCGGCGCGGAGCAGCGCGCCTGCTTCATATCAATACACGCATACAGGCTTTCGAGTTGTCATGGAGGTGACAGAATGAGGGGCTTCAAACAGAATCGACGGCAAGTATTACCAAGCAGATCTCAACAGCTAAGCAGCGCGAATTAGCAACGACTGATTACCCCAAAATGGTTCCATTTTCAAGCATCGTAAAACGCCAGAATTCCTCGAAAAGTCACCTCTTTCAGGAGCTGAAAAACACCCTGATTTCCAGGTGACATCTTGTCACCATTTTGACACCACAAATGTTGATTTTGCCTATATCGAGTCCGAATAAATGTCAATTTTTTGCGAAAACACAAATATTTTTTGAGAATTTTTCACTAATATCGGATTAAGTATACGATGCTTTGATTTTGATCAGAAAACACCAAAATTGTGAACGTATTCAATGAACGTTGCGATCTCTTGGGCAATATGGAGGATGTAGATTGAACATTTCGATATACCCATTCTCAGTGGAAAACACAACACTGTTTACTTTGGCGAGTTTAACAGCTATAATAGTCTTTGTTCTCGTTATGCACTTCAGGGGAATAGAAATGGAAACCATCAGACGAGTTTTCCAGATTGTCGGGGGCCTCGCCTGTGCTCTATTAGCTATTGGGGCTTTAGGTTGGAGCCTGAAGTCAATGATGAAGAAATCGAAAGAACAGGCAGACAAAAAGATGTCGCAGCAGTAAAGCCTCTAAGCTGTAAACGTCGGCCGAAACGTCGTAACGAGGATGCCTCAAAAAAAAATGTGACAACAGAGTATTTAGTATTTGACTTTGAGCTCTTCATAGGTGTCTGCCCCCCCCCAATTTCCATCTCCGACCTTATGCACAATTTTACACTCTTGATGTGTTGTTTCCGGCTATTGTATGCCGATATAGATATATGATGTGTACATGGAATGGGGACAGGTCAGGCTGAAGAGCTTTGATTTTACAGAAATAGTGAAAGTATTTTTGGAGACACATAATGTTTAAAGGACCGGTTTGGTTGTATTTGGGATTATTAATATCACTGATAATTATGGTTGGTTGCGGTCCAACTGCGTTCCAGATAGAATTAGTGCCCACCCACGAGCAACTCGAAGAAACCCAAATACAAAGAGATGAAGGTTTGTTTGTCTTTGATAAGATAGCTATCATCGATGTTGATGGTTTGCTTATTAACAGACGCAAAAGTGGATTGATGCGAATGGGCGATAATCCGGTGAGTCTCTTCGTAGAAAAGCTCGACAAAGCAGCAGCAGATCGGGATGTGAAGGCAGTAGTGCTCCGCCTAAATTCCCCCGGTGGGACAGTGACGGCCAGTGATATCATGCATCATAGCCTGCAAGAGTTTAAACGCAAAACTGGAAAGCCGGTCGTGGCGTGTGTGCTGGGCTTGGGTTGCAGTGGAGCATATTATCTGGCATGTGGCTGTGATGGGATCATGGCCCAACCGAGTAGTGTGACCGGCAGTATTGGGACAGTATTCCATACATTCAGCGTGGCAGGTACAATGCAAAAAATTGGGGTCAAAGCAATTACTATCAAAAGTGGGGAATTGAAGGATCTCGCGTCACCATTGCATGATTTAAGCGATGAAGAGCGCAAAGTATTGGAAGGTATTATCGAGGAACTATTTCAGCAGTTTCTAACAGTAGTGAAGGAAGGGCGTAAAACAATTGAAGAGCAGAAACTTTCTGAACTGGCAGATGGAAGGGTGTTCACGGCTAAAGAAGCTCTACAAGCTGGACTCATAGACAGAATCGGTTATTTAGCAGACGGAATCAATTGGGCAAAAGAAATGGCGGGCGCGGAGAAAACGCGGGTTGTTATTTATCACCGACCATTAGGATACAAACCAAACGCATATGGTTCAGCAACGAGCTATGCAGGTGGTATAGGACCGTTGGTAAATGTCGAACTGCCAGATTGGCTGACTTCAAGTGAGCCTCAGTTTCTGTACCTGTGGAAGCTAGGAGTTAAATGAATTAGGGGGTGCTCTTCAGTTAAGCCCATTCCTTTTTGCTCCGTTAGCTCAGAAAATATTGAACACTCAGCCATTTGATTGGCAATGGTCATTTAATATCGAAGTGATGGTAGGGGGGAAACCGCCACTATTGCCCTGAGTTTCTATTTTGCCCCTAAGAAAAAGGGGCCTATACCGAATCATTCGATATAAGCCCCGAATTGACGTATATGTACTTTCAACTAAATCACACGGCTTAAGGTGCCGGTTCCGGCACCGTCGTTCACATCGTTAAAATTCTCGCCGAAATAAACATCGTGTGAGGCCGCATCATCTCCCGGGCGCCAGCTCAGACTCGCCCATGTATCCTCATGGAGGACACCATCAGCAGGAGAGGGAGCAAAGGCATATGGCATACCTGCACCTTGCATAATAGTCTGTATCTCTTCCTGCGTCAGCGCATTGTTGTAGATGCGAACGTCGTCAATCACCCCGAGAAATTCGCGAGAGCTCTCCTGAGTCTTACCGATAACAACAGTAGCCGTATCTGCTGCTCCTGGTAGTGTAATTCCTGATCCGGATTCACCACCAGGTTCACCGTTGACAAAGTACCTGTGCCCTCCACCTACTACTATCGCAGCAACGTGCACCCATTCATTAAGTGGTATTTGTGCAGTGCTACTAGAACCAACGCCAGCTGTGCTAAAATGAAGGACACCATTGATTCGGGTGTAAAAACTATACGACCGGGGACTATTGGACTTTGCAACAATCCCCTGCCAGTTTACACCACCAGGTCCGCTATGTCTTTCGGCATTTATCCATGCCATTACGGTAACTTCATTGTCCACCGTAAGGATTTCGGCGTGTGGTATCTCCACCCAGTCATCAACGCCATTGAATTGTAAAGCCTTTCCGAATTTTCCATTCACCCACTGTGGATCGCCTTGGAGGGTGCCATCATTGCCATACTCGCTAAGGTCGGTTGCAATGGTCCCGGAGCCTTCATCTAACCTCCACCAGCCGACTAAAAGGGTACTGGGCTGCACACTGATCACCCCCAAAACGGTCCCATTTTCGCGAGTTGCAAAATGCCAGAATTCTTCGAAATGTCACCTCTTTCAGGAGCCGGAAAACACCCTGATTTTCAGAGACTGTAGTAACATTACAGAGTATTTCATCTTTGGTAAACCAAATAAAACTGGGGCTCTGCCCCAGGCCCCGGGATTTTCCGCTTTGAGGCCAACGGCATAAAGAGTTGCTGTAGAGAAAATGATTATGCCGTTGGCAATAAAGCGATAAATCCTGTTGGTTTGAGGGCAAATCCACTGAATATGATTGAAAAATGTTTCTGTAATCATGCTACAGTCTCGATTTTCAAGTGATATCTTGGTCGAGTAGACGTAAAGCTCTATCATTTAGGTATGCTTTGTATTTCCTGTACCGAATTCCACTTGAAATTGTGCAGACCATTCAGATAGAATGACTTGTTGCGGCGTGTAGGATTACCGTTTATGAAGACATATAGAAAACCCTGGTTAAATCTATCTTTAATGGAAAGGCATTTCATGATGAAGAGAAGAAAAAGCATCATTTGGTCGTTGGCTGTTGCACCCGCCATTTTAAAAATCGGGATAGTTGCCGGAACATTGCTAAGTGGCAGGGCGGTTCTGGCGGTTCAGAAGACAATCTCCCAGGAGCCCATTGCGATCGCGCCGATCAAAGCACCGTTCGAGATGCCACAGCTCAAGCGGCCTTCGTTTCCAGACCTGAAATTTGATATCCGTGACTACGGAGCCGTTCAGTGCAAGTGGGAGGATGATGAAAAGCACAAGAGCACCGAAGCGATCCATAAAGCCATAATCGCCTGCCATGAGAGTGGCGGCGGTAAGGTGCTTATCCCCGAAGGCGATTGGCTGACCGGCGCTATTCATCTTAAAAGCAATGTGAATCTGCATGTCGCCGAAGGTGCCATTGTCCATTTCAGCAATGATCTGGAGGATTACCTGCCTGTGGTTCACGTTCGCTGTGAAGGTGTGGAGGCTTACAACTACTCACCTCTGATCTACGCGCCACTTGTCGAAAACATTGCTATCACCGGCCGGGGTACGCTTCACGGCCACGGCCGTTGGTGGTGGCGCTGGGCCAAAAACAATAATAAAGGTAATCGTATCGAAGCATCCAAAGTGCCACTGGAAAAACGCCGTTACGCTAAAGGCGGCGGGCGGGAAGGAATGCGCCCAACTTTTATCGTGCCATGGAAGGCCAAAAACATCCTGATCGAGGGGATAACACTTGAGGAATCCCCAATGTGGAACGTTCATCCGGTATACAGCGAAAACATCATTGTTCGCGGGATAACCGTGCATAGTCTTGAGTCGCCCAACGGCGATGGGATTGTACCAGATTCCTGCAAGAACGTATTGATCGAGTACAACCATTTGGAAACCGGGGATGATGCCGTGGTCATTAAGTCTGGCCTTAACGAGGATGGGCTGAAGATCGGTATCGCCAGTGAAAACATCGTGGTGCGCAATTTCACGGCCCGCGATGTCAGAACTGGTAGTGGTGGGATCGTTTTCGGCAGTGAGACCTCCGGCGGTATTCGCAACGTCTACGTGCATGATGCCTACTTCGACGGCTGTGATCGCGGCATTCGCTTCAAGACCACACGTGGCCGCGGCAATGTCATCGAAAATATCTACATCGAGAAGGTCGAGATGAAGAACATCGAGGCACAGGCCATTAACTTCAACTCGTATTACGAACGCGGGGCCACCGGCAAATCGCCCTTGTTCCGCAATGTTTACATCAACAATATTCGTGTCAATGGTGCCCATACCGGAATCGAAATGATCGGTTTGCCCGAGAAGTGGCTGGAAAACATCAATGTCAAAAACGTAGTATTCGAAAACGTGTTGAACGGCGCTATAGCCCATAGGGTCAAGGAGCTTACTCTGGAAGATGTTTCCATAACATCAAACGGACGTCCGATTGCGCTTGATGATGTATTTGAGGCAACAATAAAGAATGTAAACCTTTCCGGGCAGCATCCTCCTCTCTTTGTCGGAGGTTCTGAGAGTGGCGCGATTATCATCGAAGGTCTTAAACCTGACCACGTGGAATTTGCAAAAAACCTACCACGCAGGGCTGTTGCTGTCGGCGGGACGAAACAGCCCTGAGGGATGAGGCTCATTGGAGCGTTCTAAATTGAAGGACATTATGATTGAATTATATGTCAGGCCTGACAGGCTTGATGCCTTAACGATCATGTTTTAGCGAAATGTGAGGAACTGCACCAAATGCCATGCTAATACAGCGTAACGAGGATGCCTCAAAAAAATTTGTAGAAATTGACAATTTATTATCTGGTTTTGAGCTTTTCATAGGTGGCCATCGCGCTTTACATACCCGCTAAGCACAAGCGAATTGCCAGTTGTGTAGAGCGTGTTGTTAAACAAAATCCTCTTCCTGTCTCAAGTAGTATTCAAGACCTCTAACAAGATTGGTGCTTCTCTCCGCAGTCATACGTGCGGGGACCTCATGATAAATTTCTGTAATATCACCCATTTTATCTCGAATCCGTTCACACAATTCGCATGCTTTGAACTGATCGCCTTGCTTGATTCCCAATCTCTTACACCATCGTTTATCAATCAAAAGGTTCCACTCATTTTTCGATGATGGTGCTGAAGGTCGGTAGGACGTGTCAATTGTATCATCGCAAAAGCCAGCAACATTGTGGGTACATGACCTGCAAATATCATCTATGCCTAATTCTATCTTCAAATAAACTTCTCGGTTATTATCAATTTTTTCTGAAACGATATGAACAGCATGCCCGTAGGGATGAGGCTTAAATATCCTATTGCCAGTACCAAATGAGGTTATAATATCCACAAAATGGTGTGGCTTTATTGAGATAGTTGACTGCATTTTGTTTCTTTGCTCCATGGTCTAACAACCGCTATAATAAAATAATATGCGGTTCGATTCCAGTCCAATTGTTACTCACTACTTAGGAAATCCGGGTTTTAAGAAAGTCATGCCTAATGAGGTTGTCGATATCTGAGTATGGACTGAAAAAAGCCAGAACTTTTCGAAAAGCCACCTCTTTCAGGAGCTGGAAAACACCCTGATTTCCAGGTGACATCATGTCTCCATTTTGTCACCACAAATGTTGATTTTGCCTATATCGAGTCCGAATAAATGTCGATTTTTTGCGAAAATACAAATATTTTTCCACAATTTTCATTGTGAAATCGGATTAAGTAGCCGGATGAAAATAAATGTATCAATCATATAATTCTTTTGGGGGTATCAGAGCCGCCTAGAGAAAATCCTGAGCCGATCTAACTTCTTATAGACTTATGTGTGGAGTTCGTCTGCTATTGTTGAAAGACCAAGGGGCCTATACCGAATCATTCGATATAAGCCCCGAATTGACGTATATGTACTTTCAACTAAATCACACGGCTTAAGGTGCCGGTTCCGGCGGCGGAGGATACAAACGAATATCATCAAAGTACATTGTACCTGAACCGCCGGCCTGCGGATTGTTCTTATTACCAAGACCAAGGGCAATCGTATTGACATTGGCCAGGTTCACACCCTGATCCGCAAACGCCTGCAGGTCGATATTCCATTGGGTCCAGGTATCTAACTGTGCTGCATTAGGATTATCATTCGTGACAATCGCATTACCGTTGAGAGCAACATACAAAGTCTCAGTAGCGTTAGCAGCATCGCCTATGAACCAAATCGTCAGTGTGTTGACACCTTCTTCAGTCCAGTCTCGCGGATAAGTCAACGTCTTCTCCACCTCAGAATACCTGAGAATGCTGTTGTCGTAGAAGACCGGCATCGATTGGTTGCCTCCGTGAACGATAGTCTCCTCGGTATAAGAAGCAGTACTTTCGTCGCCTACGGCTGAGCCTGTTCCGTTGCCGGGAGAGTATGGTTCGGTACCCGGCGTACCATAGCCAAACCCATCTATCCATGCCCACCATATCTCATCGTTGCCAATGTCGTAGTTCTCAAAATCGTCCACGATAAGGAAGTTGGCTGTCGTAAAGCTCCAGAGGGGACCTTTCCATGGACTATCGGCGTTGGCGTGATTGACCTCATCGATACGCCAATAGTAAGTAGTATCCCATTCAAGTTGTCCGGGGTCATAGCTTTCGGAACCAAGATTTCCAGTATCTTTGTATTCAGGCGAACTTGTATCGGCATTTTTCACGCTTTCTTTATCTGTACCGAAGTAAACCTCATGCGATGCACCAAAAACTCCCGGTGTCCAGCTAAGAACCGCCGTCTGCTTTACATCCACAGCACCATTAGCCGGCTCCAGACTCGCAACGGCGCCCTCAGTAGTAAAGCTCCAGAGATCACCTTTATGCGTTTCGACAACATCAAACTCATCGACACGCCAGTAGTAAGTTTTGGCCATTTTAAGCGGGCCGGGATCGTAGTTTGTAACTCCCAGAGGAAGACCGCCTGCTGCACTGTTAACATCGTCAAAGTTATCACCGAAATATACGGTATGCAGTTTCCCACCGAAACCTCCTGTCCAGCTAAGCGTGGCATCCGTTTCTACAGACTCTGCCCCATCAGCCGGGTCGGGATTGTATGCAGTTTTGGGAGGAATACTAAAGCTCCAGATGTCACCTTTCCACGGACTGTTTGGCTCAGTGTCATTGACTGCGTCAATCCGCCAGTAGTAAGTCATGCCCTGGACAAGACCATCCGGATAAGGAAATCCAGGAAAGCCGACAGTAAAAAGCGTTGTGTTCTGATTGCCCTGGAACGTGCTTTCAGCGCCGTTATTTACGTCGTCGAAATTATCACCTATGTACACATCGTTCGTAACTGCAAAATTTGCCGGCGTCCACGAAAGGTTCACCCAGGTGTCCATAACCAGGGCACCATCAGCCGGACGTGGATCCCTTGTTTTGGGGTGGCCATACAGTGTTACATCTTCAAAGGTGACGAAATCAGCCCCTTTCATTTTTATCCCGATTCTGTTGCCGGCGTCGGTGGCGGTGGCGGTATATACTAAGCTGACTTGTTCCCAGGAACCCACCGGCGCGTTTCCACTTACCTCAATCAGGTCGTTGCTATGATCTTCTGCAGTAAAGTAGAGGGACCAATAATCATCATAGCCTTCCCACGCTAATCCCACCCAGACACTTAAGGTGTATGTTTGGCCTTCGACAAATTGTTCATCCAGAATCTGGTAGATATAGCCTTCTATCTCTTCATATCCATACAATTTGTTATCGCCGCTCAGGGCCGGTAAATCAACGTCGGCCGCCCAATAACTGTTATCAATATAGGTGTCGCCGCCGGCACTTTGCCACGGCCCGGTATAATCACTAGTCTCAGCATAAGGACCCTCGCCAATATATACCCAATCACCCACCGCAAGAACGTGGTCATCAAAGCCCGCATCCGGGATTGTGATAAGTTGATCGTCCGCCGAGGCAGGTGAGAATGGCAGACACATTGCCGTTACAAATCCTACAATTGCATAAATTAATGACTTCTTCATTGCCTTACCTCCTAAAATGTAAATTTCTGAAAAATTCTTAACATCACACTCATAAGAACAGTTTATTACCTTCATTTATGTTTTAACGGCATTGAGCAATGCCCTTAACATCAATAAAAAGCCTTTGATTTTAGATAACATTATAACAAATTAAAGCTGCGATGTAAACAAATATCGGAAGAGTCTCCGACAACCCGTTATCTCCAAATTCGCTAAAATTTCTATTTCACAAGTCCCATATTGCTAAGGCTTTACAAAAATCACAAAAATTGGCAACGTTTTCAATGAACGTTGCTGGCTCGTAAGTGGCAATGATTAGTGATTAGTCAATAGTCATACGGTTTTTTGCCCTGCTTTACTCGCCTTTTTGTTTGCATCTGACGCAGGGTGTCGGTCAAGACTTCCGCCAGTTTCTTATCGCCCATATTCTTTGCCTGCTCAGCCGTTATCGCTTTGCCGTAGCAGACCGAAATCGGGCCTGGCGAAAACAGCTTCTTATGTCTCGGCCAAGAGGAGATAATATTTGTACTTACCCCCCGGTGGTTTGACTTTGGTGTTTCCATGGACGTGCCCGAAGAGTATAATGCAGAGTTGAAAGTTAAGAGAGTTTTTGGTCATAGAAACCCATGCAAGTACATAGTATAGTTTTGTGGAGGATTAAACGATGTTTTATTTTGTTGAGATTTCAAAAGGTTCGACGAGGAAGTTGACAAGCCACGATGTCCCGCATGTCAGGATAATTAACATCCTCATTCTTGTGATGACCACTTTGTTGTATGTAGGGGCGGTCCAGGGTGCGTCTTCTTCGAGAAGTAGTTCACTCATTCCGCTCAATCGATTTCCTCGGATGGTTCAGGAATATTTCGTCAAATCTGTCCGTCGTATCGAACAACAAGCGAATCAACGACGGGCGGCCCTGAAGACCCGGGCTGATGCCGAAGCGTATGTCCGTGAGGTTCGCGAGAGGATACAGCAGAGCTTCGGGCCCTGGCCTGAGAAAACGCCGCTCAAGCCGCGTATTACCGGCGTCGTCGAGCGGGATTCGTATAAGATAGAGAATATAATCTTTGAGAGCCGGCCCAATTTCCTCGTAACCGCTAACTTGTATGTGCCGAAGGGGCGGACATTTCCGCTCCCCGGCGTCGTGGGAACTTGCGGTCATTCATCAAACGGAAAAGCGGCGGAGGCGTACCAATCCTTTGCACAGGGATTGGCACGACAGGGCTATGTAGTGTTAATTTATGACCCCATCGGACAGGGCGAGCGCCTGCAGTACCCGGACGAGGATTTGAAATCGAGGATTGGCGTCGGTGTCCGCGAACATCTGTACGCCGGCAACCAGCAATTTCTGGTGGGTGATTTCTTCGGCTCCTGGCGGGCCTGGGATGGCATACGTGCCCTGGACTACCTGCTAACGCGTAAAGAAGTCGACCCGAAACATATCGGCGTGACCGGCAATTCAGGTGGAGGCACAATGACGACCTGGTTGTGCGGCGTCGAAAGCCGCTGGACAATGGCCGCCCCGAGCTGTTTTGTAATCACGTTCCGCCGTAACCTGGAAAACGAGCTTCCCGCCGAT
>JAIVYN010000023.1:0-24541 GCA_048635425.1 Candidatus Aegiribacteria sp. | reverse complement strand
CAGTAAGCAGCGCGATCCCACTCTTGACCCAGGGCTTGTCTCTGAGCTAATCCTAACACCGACATAAAGAAGATTAGATAAATCAATTTCCTGCACATAATAGTCCTCCTTCAAAAAGAGTTAAAATAATTTTAATTTTCTTTGGCCACACACCAAAATCCCGACCTCTCGTGGTTGTTTTCAAAATATGAATTTCTCATTGAAATGCGAAAACCTCCCCCTGCCAAGCGCAAAGTCGCCGTTACAACCAACTTTGTGCCTGGCACAATACATAATAACTCCTCCTCTATTCAAAAAAGCAAAAGAAATTGCGCCCGCAGGCTCTATGCGGGTACACGTCCTGCTCACTACATTTATACCAAATCAGCCATCTTTTCGTCAAGTATAAACTTTGAAGAAATTCTCAATATTTTCGTGAAATTGCGCAATGCAGGTACCTTGTTTACTTGTTCGCTTATGCTTTTCCTGCCGCTTTTCACGAACTACGGAAATCGAGTATTGCGACACGTAAATTGGCCTGTTTGTAAACTCTAAAATCTCGAAAAGTCAAGTCCTTCAGGTACTACCTTTTAATTTAGGTCAACGAATGTTTTTTTTACGAATATATGCGAAAAAATACGAAAAAAGGCTCATTTTTAGAAATGTCTACAAACGGCTGCAAGTATCTGTTTGGAAGGGACATATAAAAACATTCCGTTTTTTTCTACAATGTTTGCCCAAGCAT
This sequence comes from Candidatus Aegiribacteria sp., assembly GCA_048635425.1. Lineage (GTDB taxonomy): Bacteria > Planctomycetota > Phycisphaerae > Sedimentisphaerales > Anaerobacaceae > NIOZ-UU13. The sequence continues at coordinate 23,817 of JAIVYN010000023.1, read as the reverse complement.
CCCATGTTTGCCATATTAGAGAGGAAGTTTGGAGTGCCGCTGTTTACTGCACTATTGAGATTAGCCAAGCAAGATAGCAAGTAAAAAAGATGAGGAGTCAGGGATAATTGCAGTTAACGCACATTCTCTCCTGTTAAGTAACGATGTGAAAGACGGATGACCCGGCACCCAAGAAACGGAGAACGATGCTGCAATGTATTAGTTTAGAAGCGTTTGCGCACGCCAAACGTGATGCCAATATCGGGAGCGCCGTCGTTCAAACCAATTTCCAATAAAGTGTCAAAGCGAAGATCAGGACGGAACTTGTACTCGCCAATCAAAAGGACAGAGAGCGGGTCATCGTTACCTTCGAAAATTGCGGTACGGCCGTCAAGGTAGCCGCTGAGGGTAATCTTGGGGTCAAGCTCGTAAGCCAGTCCCACGCTGTAAAGCCACCGGTTATCTGCGTCGTATCCGGACGGGTCCCCGACAAACGTGTAACCGAACTCCCACAGGGCTATCAAGTCTTTATTCTCCAGTCTCCGGGCGAATTCGGCCATAAACGTGAAGTCCGTTTTACCGGTTCCCAGCCCTTTGTCTTCGTCAGCCGTCGGTAATTTTATACTCCCTACCAGGTCGATGTAGGGTAACAGTGCGTCCTGTGCGACTGCGTAGTATCGACCTTTCAATATCATATCGCCCAGGCCCGATCCGCTTTCGCCGCCATCGATGGCCTCCACCTCACCGCCTACAAATGTTGCGCCATTCGCCGAGATGTCCAGGTAGGGAACCGTCAGCGTAACGTCTCCCTTCTCCAGATACCGCTTGATGTTCACCGCTATGTAGTAGATATCTGTGTCCTCGTCCTTGCCGTAATCACCGGTCAGGTAGGAAAAAGACAATCCGTACTGCCATGTCGGCGCAGTATCAGCAAAGGAAAAATCGGGGGAGCCAATGAGTGCTCCCCAGATCCATGCGAAAAGGGTCAATGTAAAAAGTCGATATTTCACCAGCGGGGTCCTTTTTCTGGCCTCTCGGGCTTCTCGGGCTTTTCCGGGCGTTCCGGTCTTTCGGGTTTTTCGGGTTTTTCCGGTTTCTCAGGCTTTTCCGGTCGTTCCGGTCTTTCGGGTCTTTCCGGTTTCGGCGGTTTTTCAAATCTTTCCTTCTTGCCCAAGCCCATGAAGCGAATGAGCCGGCTGAAGATGTTTTGCTTCTTCTCCTGTCCCCTGTTGCGCTCGATACTTACGTATGGACCAGCGCCGGCTTCTTCTATCTCGGGAGCGTCCGAAGCAGCGGTTGCAATTTTATTGCCTTTTCCGACAACGCGCCCGAGTTTCAAATCGTTCTCATGGGCGATCTGTCCGAATCCCTTGTCCTCGGCGCGCGCATTGAGAACATCGGTAAGCGCCTCATCAAATGTCAATACGCCATCGCTATCAGCGGCGATCTGTTCTGCCAGGCGTGTGGCAATCATGATGTTGCCCCAGCCGGCACTGTTGCTTCGCATCTGTTCCACTTGCTCTTGTGTCAGTTCGGTGTTCTCCACGAGATCAGCAATGAAGGGCGGCGGATTAGTTGCGTCCGGTGTCTCTTCATCCCCGACAACGCGCCCGAGTTTCAGATCGTTCTCATGGGCGATCTGTCCAAATCCCTTGCCCTCGGCACGCGCATCGAGCACATTGGCAAGCGCCTCATCGAATGTCAATACGCCATCGCTATCAGCGGCAATCCGTTCGGCCAGGCGTGTAGCAATCATGATGTTGCCCCAGCCGGCGCCGTCACTTCGCATCTGCTCCATTTGCTCTTGTGTCAGTTCGGTGTTCTCCACGAGTTCGGCAATGAAGGGCGGCGGATTAGTTGCGTCCGGGGTCTCTTCATTCCCGACAACGCGCCCGAGTTTCAGGTCGTTCTCATTGGCGATCTGTCCGAATCCCTTGCCCTCGGCACGCGCATCGAGCACATTGGCAAGCGCCATATCGAATGTCAATACGCCACCGCTGTCAGCGGCAATCTGCTCGGCCAAGCGTGCAGCAATCATGATGTTGCCCCAGCCGGCGCCGTCACTTCGCATCTGCTCCACTTGCTCTTGTGTCAGTTCGGTGTTCTCCACGATATCGGCAATGAAGGGCGGCGGATTAGTTGCGTTCGGCGTCTCTTCATTCCCGACAACGCGCCCGAGTTTCAGGTCGTTCTCATTGGCGATCTGTCCGAATCCCTTGCCCTCGGCGCGCGCATCGAGCACATTGGCAAGCGCCATATCGAATGTCAATACGCCACCGCTGTCAGCGGCAATCTGCTCGGCCAAGCGTGCGGCAATCATGATGTTGCCCCAGCCGGCGCCGTCACTTCGCATCTGCTCCACTTGCTCTTGCGTCAGTTCGGTGGTCTCCACGAGTTCGGCAATGAAGGGCGGCGGATCCGTGAGTTCCGTATCCAGAGGAACGGGCTGGGCCATAGCCTGTGGGCCCCAGAAGCACAGCAAGCCCGTCAGCAGCAGAATTATGTGAAAATGTGGCCTGAATGTTTTCTTGAGCATGAGATTCCTCACTTTAGTCCAAAATAATCTTACCGTTGTGTTCATATTATTTCTCCTTTCTTGCTTGTCACAATTGTGAGCTGGGATTTCCCATTTACACCCTACTAAACCTGTCTTCCCTGCCAAGCATCTCATAATAACATAATCTCAATTAAGAGTCAACAATTAAGAGTCAACAATTTTCCGGCAATTAAAAAACGCTGTGTCGCGAATAACCGAAAAGGGACCAGGAGAAAATCAAAGTTTGTATGTGCCCTATTTGTGCGAAAAAGTACGAAAAAATCCAAAAAAATACGAAAAAAAGGCCCATTTTTAGAAATATCTACAAACGGCTGTAAGTATATGTTTGGAAGGGACATATAAAAACATTCCGTTTTTTTCTACAATTCTTGCCCAATCATTCCATGTTTGCCATATTTCACAAGCTTTACCCTTATCAGGTCGTTTTTTTTCAGCTTTTTCTCTGTTTTTTCGAGATACACCATAAAATATCTTTCGCTTCGTCCGTAATACTCCCCATCATCGTTTTCCAGCAGGATTTCAGCGGTTTCGCCAAGAAATTGTTGTTGATACTTTTGGCCCAGCTCTATGTTTAAATTATGCAGTATTTTCGAGCGGTCTTTGATAACTCTATTATCAACAGCATTTTGCATCACCGCCGCAGCAGTGCCTTTACGCGGCGAAAAGCTGAAAATGTGCATTTTTGCAAAGCCTACATCTTCGGCCAAATCGACCGTTTGCTCAAAGTCAGCATCGGTTTCACCCGGAAAACCAACGATAATATCGGTCGTTATGGCCGGCCTGTCGAGTTGATGTTTAATTAGCTCAATCTTTTCCCTGAATTCATCTGCACTATATTGTCTGCGCATCTTTTTAAGGACCGCATTGGAACCGGACTGCAGCGACAAGTGCAGGTGTGGCATAATTTTACGGTGTTTACAGAACGTATCGAGTAATCGCGGCGTTACGTCTGCCGGCTCCAGCGAGCTTAATCTTATCCTTGCAAGATGCGGTATTTCTGCCATTTTATCGAGCAAATCAGCCAAATTATCGTTTCTCTGATTGGGCCAGTTTTTTCGTCTGACGCTTTCCCGGCCGTAAGCTCCGAGAAATACCCCTGTTACAACGATTTCTCTATGTCCGGCTTCTACAAGCGCCTGCGCCTCCTGAAGAACGGCATTGTCCGGTTTACTGTGAACAAAGGGGCGAGTTTTGGGTACAATACAATAGCTGCAGTACCCATCGCAGCCATCCTGGATTTTTAGAAAGGCTCTGGTATGGTCTTTGAAGGAAGTTATTGGCGGTAACTTCCGATAATTCTTCGATTCATTTTTATACTTGATTTTTGAATTGTTTTCTGCTTTAATTATAGTGTTAATGTGTGGGCAGGATTGAGGACTTTGGGAGCCCAAAGCGGCAGCTTTGTTGCCGGCTATTTGGCTTAGCATGGCAGCAAGGTTGTCTCGATCGTTGATGAGATGAACATTGTTGCCGGTTTTATGTAATTCGCCGACTTGTACAGCCGGCAAACAACCGCAGACAACTACAACAGCATCAAGACTTAGCTTTTGGGCTTTTCGGATATATTGTCGGCTCTTTGCTGAGGCAGTGTGAGTTACACAGCAGGTATTGATAACAGCCAGATCGGGTTTTTTGGCTGGTTCGACTTTGTGGAGTCCGAGCTGTTCGAGCAGCTCTCGAATCTGCTGGCTTTCATATTGATTGACTTTGCAGCCAAGAGTATTTATGGAAAAAGTCTTCATAGTATGGTATAATCTATATTTGTTAGAACGGATTTACAAGGCTAATTGAAAAACCAAGCGGGAGGTTTGTTATGGCTGCAGAAACCGGTACGGTTTGGGCAATCGATATAGGTAACAATTCCCTGAAGGCATTGTACCTGAGCACAGAGCGTGGTGTTGTTGAAGTAATCGGCTTCGACAATATCCGGCACGGCAAGATTCTTAGCGGAGACGGCGTGACAGATGCTGAGAGAGACGAGCTTGTTGCATTAAGCTTGCGCAAGTTTGTCAATAAATACGATTTGAGCATGGACGAGATAATAATTTCTGTTCCGAGCCAGAATAGTTTTGCGCGGTTTGTGAACTTGCCGCCTGTCGAGGCGAAGCGTATTCCTGAAATGGTCAAGTTCGAGGCTGTCCAGCAGATTCCTTTTGGCATTAACGATGTGCAGTGGGACTGGCAGCTGATGACGGAGGAAGACAGTCCTGAAATCAAGGTGGGGATTTTCGCGATTAAAAATGAAGTGGTGGACGCGGCATTAGAGCATTTAAACAGAGAAGATGTACAGGTTGGCTACGTACAGATGTCACCTATGGCCCTGTACAACTATTTAGTGCACGACCGTCCTGAATTGGTCACTTCCGACAACAAAGCGATAGTTATTCTTAACATAGGTGCGGACAATACCGATTTGGTTGTCTGCACAAAATCAGCGGTCTGGCAGAGATGTATTCTGATCGGAGGTAATGCCTTTACCAGGGCGATATCAGATGCATTCAGACTTAATTTTGAAAAAGCTGAGAAGCTAAAACGTACAGCTCCCGTGAGCAAATATGCCCGACAGATATTACAGGCGATGAGGCCGGTTTTTACGGATATAGGTTCTGAAGTGCAGCGGTCGTTAGGCTTTTACAATAACTCGAATCCCGATACTAAAATCGTGAAGATTATCGCGGTAGGTGGCGGAACAAAGCTGCGAGGTCTGCTCAAATATCTACAGCAGACACTGCAGATACCGGTGGAGAGGCCGGATTCGTTCAAGAGGCTTGCGATAGGTCCGGGTGTCTCACCGGCGAAATTCCACGAGAATGTCTGCGATTTTGGTATTGTCTATGGTCTTGCTTTGCAGGGCCTGGGTCTGGCCAGGATAGAAAGCAATCTGCTGCCTCGGAATATTGCCCGGTCAATGGCCTGGGCCAGCAAGGGCAAGTACTTTATTGCCGCAGCGTGTATGCTGCTTGCGGTATCACTTTTGTGCTTTGCGAGAACCGGCCTGGACGGGATGAATTACACGAAGAACAGTCAGGTCCGACAAAGAATTGGGGGCATTCTTAATACTGTCGAGGATGCCAAACAGAAACTCGAAGACGAAAAGCGTAAAGGTAGCGAGTCTGAGGCGATAATAGAAAAGGAGCTTGAACCTTTCAAATATCGTAAAATGATTCCGTATCTTCATGAGGTTATCATTTCAGCTTTGCCGAATGAGAAGAACAATCCCGAACAAGCCAAGCTCTATAAGGCTTTTGCCGCGGGTGACGTGGAAGGGATTTTGGAGATTCCTCGCGAGGCCCGAGAGCAGATATTTATAACGAATATGTCAGCTTTCTTTACAAGTGATCTTGACGCAGCCCAGTTTGGCGGTGCGGATTTGTGGCGTAGGAGCCGCGGCACTCCCGGAGGAGCCGAAGGTGAAGGGTATGAGATGATGGAAGAGTATGAGTACGAAATGATGATGGAAATGGAGAGGATGGGGGGACAGTATGGCCAGTATTATCCGGGGGGGATGTTCGGCATGGGTGGGGAAACTGCTGAGGAGAAGAAGCCGGGCTTTGTGGTAACCGTAGCCGGTTACAGTCCGTATGGAAAGAACAAAAATGACGTGCACAAATTGATAGATCCTTCCGGCGTCGAGAACAAGCCGGATGAATGGGGATTTGTTACTCGCTTATCGCACCTTGACGATTTTGTTGCTGGCGGCAATAGCCCCTTCGAGGTGTATAAGAAGACCGACCCAAACCAATTCGAACTGGAAATAGAGGGAGTAAGCTGGGAAGTTGAGATGCCCGCGGGGATAGGTATCAGGGATGTTAGATACAAGCCAACACCAACCGGGTCCACGCAGGAAGAAAGCGCAGAGTGGATTTTGATTGACCCGATGACAAAGGAATTAATTAGCAAAATCGCTGAGTGGGACGAGAACGGAAGACCAAAGCTCGATCACAGGGGCATGCCCATTCATACGAGCAATGACCATTGGTTCGTATTAAAGGTTAAATTTGTCTGGAGAGATGCTCCTGAGGCCGTCAAGGCTGTTGCTCCTACGTTTCCTGGGATGCCGGGGATGATGGGGCGGCCAGGTATGGTCAGTCCGGCTGCGCCGCAGAGTCCCCCTTCAGGCGGCAGAAGTAACTTGACAACTGGAATAGAATAATTTTGTGAGCTAAAAAATGAATTTACCAAGTTTCAAAGATATTTTACAGAAGTTAAGTGTTTTTAAGAATAACTTATGGCTGTCGATGACGGTTGTTATAGGGCTGATTGGTGTGCTGCTTTTTATCCCTACGCAGCTTATGAGCAGTAAACTCAAGGATGAGATACAAACAAAAAGCGTTTCGATTGGTAAAAGAGTGCAGAGAGAGATCGAAAATGCTGTTTCCAGTGAGGGATGGATAAATGAGCAGGAGCGTCAGCAAGAACATGCCAAAGATGCCAACGAGATAGCACTTTTGGCCGAGCGGAGCACCCAGAGGGAATTATTAAGCTATGATATATTTCTTGACCCTAACATTTCCTCTACGCTGGTTTTTCAGGAATTTGGCCAGCGGTATCGCGAAGCAATCGACGAGCTAATTATCCGAGCAAATGCGGGTGATTGTCCTACAGAAGCCGAGATAGAGAGAGGTCTGGAGGACTCAGCAGTAAATTCCCGCTTGAGGCGTGGACGCTCTTCGATGTATGGACGGTCTTCGATGTCGGGAAGTTCTCCGATGTCGGGACGTACCGGGATGTCGGGACGTTCCGGGATGCTGGGACGTTCCGGGATGTCAGGACGTTCCGGGATGATGGGACCTTATTCGATGGGAGGTACAAGAGCATCATCGCGGGGGATTTTGGGTCGGTCGATGATGATGGGCGAACTTGAGCTAATGATAATTGATGAGATTTGCCGAGAGAGGGCGAAGTCTGTATCCGCTTATGTTAATCCGATTGATTTGAGTGGATACGAATTCTGGGCGGATTATAAACTTGCAGTTGACCCGAATAAGGCCGTCCAGGATTGCTGGTATTTCCAGTTGGCTTACTGGGTCTTCGAAGATATTTTCGATACTATAGGTGCTGTGAATTCGGAGTATGACAGCGTTCTGACAGCGCCGGTGAAACAGCTTATGCGGACAAGTTTTACTATGGGCCTGAGGAGGCCCGGGGCAGGCGGCGCCGTGTTTACGGGACGCAGGCGGCGTAAGTCGGGAACAGACAGAGACGATGTTGATAAGCCCGTTTACGTTCTTACTAAAGATGATGCTCTGTCAGAATCCTGCACGGGAAGAGTTTCCAATGATGCTAATAATATTGATGTTACACATTTTAATGTTACCGTTGTGCTCAACATAAAATCTGTTTTGCCGTTTATACAGGAGCTTTGCAGTGCCAAGGAGCATAAATTCAGGGGGTTCACGGGCAATGAGCCGGAGCAGACTTTCAAGCATAATCAGATAACGGTTTTAGAGACTAAGTTCAGGTCGGTCGAAGAGGATCCTTACAGTCTTTACGATTATGGTGAAGATGTTGTGGTAGAATTGGATTTAATTTGCGAATATATCTTCAACAGGAAAGGCTATGAGGAAATAAAACCGGAAATTGTTAAGAAAGCGCTAAAGGTAGAAGAACAAACTACAGTCCGGTAAAACAGTCAGAAAAAATATGAAACGGGGTTTGCCCCTTCACTTCGTTCGAGGGCATGGATATGATTAAAATAGGCAGCTTTTTCGAAGAAAATGTAGAGAAGATGGTTTTGGTAATCGTTGGGCTTGTGTGTGTGTGGCTTTTGATTACTCGTGTTATATTCAGTCCCAACGAGGTTGCATACGGCGATGGGAAATACAGCCCAGGTTCAGTCGATGACCAGGTGTACGAAGAGGCTGTGCTTTTGAGGGATAAGATTAACACCCCTCCCACGGACCCGGAGCCCTATGAGTCGAAACTTTCTGAGTTTGTTGCTCTGCTTGATTCGTCCATAAGTATTGACCCCACCCTATGGCCGCAGGTGCCGTATGCGGTTGATGGGGTGATATCAGGAACAGGAGGGGGCCAATATAGTCTTCCTCGTATTGGTGAGGTCAACGATGTGGCGGTCGAGCACATCAGAGCAGTGGCTTATGTGCCTACCGATGTTATTACTGCGGAAAATCCTTATGATAAAGCTCCACACGAGCCGAATGATATCGACCTTGTAACTGTGGAAGCCAAGTTTGATATTGAGGGATTATTCGAGAGGTTTAACAACAGCTTTGTCGATGATGTGGCCGAACAGTGGGCTGACCCGTGCCTTGCGAAGCCGATTTTTGCGGCTGTGCAGCTGCAACGGCAGGAATTGGTCGAGGATGGGAGCTGGAGTGACTGGCAGGTTGTTCCCCGCAGCAAGATTGACCACTATGGGAAATTGTTCGAAATTGGAGAAGATGCCAGCAGCTTGCCGGCAGGCAGGTTAAAAGTGTGGAAGCTTCAGTTTGACGACCCGCAACTGCAAATAGACCTGTTGCAGCCGGAGGCTTATCAAATTGCATCAGCAAAAGAGGAATGGTATCCTCCCTTGATACATAGACAATTCCTTGATATGCAGAGGAGAGAGGACAGTGAGGAAAGGCGAAAAGAAAGGGAAGATGAGCTGAAGAGCAGTGAAAGCACAGACTCGAGGCGTGCCAGAAGAACCCCTACGAGGTCAGGCTCTAGTACGACTGGAAGGGCCGGGGGTGGACTTTACTCTGGAGGAAGGGGTGGTACGGATAGTCTTTATGGGGGCGTGGGCGCAGGCACAACACGTAGAAGAAGCGGTGATAGAAGGCGTTCGACCGACGATGCTCTGGGCGGTCTGAGCCCGGGCCTTCGTTCTACTGATAGACGTTCAAGAGGTTCAAGAGGCTCAAGAGGCACAAGAGGCACAACGGATATAGGTGGATACGAAGATTATATGATGTCGGGACTACCTGGAGACAGACTCACCCGAAGGGGGCCATCGATGAATGACGTTTATGATGAATTTGACAAGATTCGGCTTACGTGGAGAACGCCTTTGGAGAAGATGCGTGAGCCTCTGGTGTTCTGGGCGCACGATGATACTGTTGAGCCGAGAAAAAGCTACCGATACAGAATTCGGCTGGGTGTACTTAATCCGGTGGCGGGGACGAACCAGTTAAGCGAGCAGGACATATCGCGGAAGAACGAAATTGTTTTGTGGAGCGGGTTTTCCGATATTACAGAGCCGGTGGAGATTCCTGGAATGTTGCTCTTCTTCGCGAAGCATATACGTGAGGCGGCCAAGGTTGTTACAGTTCAGGTTTCCAAATATGTGATGGGTTATTGGCGGAGTGAAGATTTTACGGTAAGCCAGGGAGAAGTTATAGGTGGTGTTGTTGAGAACGAGTCCGCAAGGCCGGAAATTGGCAGGGGCAGCAGATTTGGCAGAGATAGCAGAGGTAGCAGAGATAGCAGAGGTATCAGAGATAGCAGATTAGATATGCTAATGAGTCCTGTTGCCCGGCCTGAAGACGAGGCTGTGGAACCTGAGACGATTGATTATAGTACCGGAGCTGTTATGGTTGATGCTGTGGCGGTGAACGACTGGTCGGGCGACAAAAATCTGAGCACCAGGCGTTATTATGATATGCTTTACAGTTTTGATGGGACCAGTATCGAGCACATGCCTGTCAGAACAGCATACTGGGCGACAGATTTGCAGAAGTGGTATAGTAAGATTGTGAGAATGCAAAGAGAGAAGCCGGAGCCTTTGAAATCCTGGGGTACAGGTGGGAGCAGACGGCGTACGAGAGATAGTGAGTATCAGGATTATGGCGATGATTATTACATGGAAGAGATGATGATGGAAGGTATGGGAGGACGACCACTTTATTAGTTTTTGATACCGATGTTTGCCTACGCGACTGTAAGTTTAAGTGAATGTAGCAGGAGCGTCAATCGAGGAAATCCGCTGTTCACGGTTAATTCTTATCACAGGCTCATCGGGGGGCAAGTCGAAGAAGCTGTTACTGAATTGTGCGCCCATTCTGCTGAAGTGGGATTGTATTTGAGAAGACACGAAAGGTCGGCTACAATAATATGCGGTTAGATATGGTTCCATCGATGAGAATGACGAGTGTGCTATATATTTCCCTGGGATTTGAGCAGAACAATGCCTATCGATATAAATCAATACAATCTGATAAATAGCGTGGTATTCATGGAGCTTGCGCTGGTGTGAGTACTTGGTTTTTATGGGAGAGACTTTTATGCGAAGAAATATGACTCTTATAAGCTGCTTTATTGTTCTTGCGTGTGCCTTTGGCGGTGCTTACGGGGAAGAAGTCATTACAAGCCCTTATGTAAAATGGAAGAATGGTCCATCGCAAAGTGCCGATTTTTTTCCTATTGCGGTCTGGCTACAAAATCCAAATAAGGCGTGGAGGTACCAGAGGGCCGGTATCAATACGTACGTGGGTCTCTGGAAAGGCCCAACGGAAAGCCAGCTTGCAGAATTGAAAAAGTTTGGTATGAAAGTCGTCTGCCACCAAAACCAAGTGGGTCTTAAACACGTAGATGATTCGACTATTATCGGCTGGATGCACGGTGACGAGCCGGACAACGCCCAATCTCTGGGGAGCGGCAAAGGTTACGGTCCGCCGATCCTGCCACAAAAGATAATTGATAAATACCGTAGGGTCCGCCGTGCCGACCTTACGCGGCCGGTGCTTCTCAATCTCGGCCAGGGTGTGGCCTGGGACGGCTGGCACGGCCGTGGTGTTCGTAAGAACCACCCTGAGGATTATCCCGAATATGTAAAAGGGTGCGACATTGCTTCATTTGATATCTATCCGGTCGTTCATGATAAACCACAAGTGGCGGGGAAACTCTGGTACGTCGCAAGAGGTGTCGAACGCCTGGTGAAATGGACTGAAGGAAAAAAAGTCGTATGGAACTGTATTGAATGCACGCAAATTAGTAACCGGGAAAGAAAGGCCACACCACACCAAGTCCGCTGCGAGGTATGGATGTCCATTATACACGGCTCGATGGGGTTAATCTATTTCGTCCACGAATGGCAGCCAAGATTTAATGAATCGGCGCTTCTTAGCGATGGGAGGATGCTTTCGGCGGTTACTGAGATAAATCGGCAGATTAGTGAGCTTGCGCCAGTGCTGAACAGCCCGACGGTCAATGGTACTGTGAGCGTATTATCAGAGAACGAAGATGTTCCTGTGGCGATTATGGCCAAGGAGCATGAAGGTGCAACATATCTTTTTGCGGTGGGGATGCGAAACGGCCAGACGAGTGCAAAATTCACACTGCGGTCTCTGAAAGACCAGAGGACAGTGGAAGTTCTTGGCGAGAATCGAACAATCATATTAGAGGACGGCGTTTTCGGCGACAATTTCGAGGCTTGGGACGTTCATCTTTACCGGATTGGGGGCAAGAGCGCTCTAACCAAAAATTAGAGTGCCTAAAGTTAAAAGTGCCTAAAGTGCCTAAAATGACACGTAAGTGTCATCTTAAGGCGAAGCCGAAGGATCTGGCCAACAAAATAGAGATTCTTCACTTCGCTGCGCTGCGTTCAGAATGACAGCCAAGCTGTCACTTTAGGCACTTTAGCTCACCGGGTTCAGCCAGAGTTAACTACGACTGCCGTTTGCAGAAATAAAAAGTTGCAATTCTTATCAGCTTACCTTAGAATTCGGGCCGATAGTTTACTTTTTTGAAAGGAATCTAAAAAATGAAATACGACATAGCTGGTTTGTCACTGGCGAAGGGGGGTAAAAAACGTATTCTCTGGGCGGATAACGATATGCCGGTTCTGGCGGCAATACGCAGGCGATTTGCAAAGAGCAAGCCCCTAAAGGGCAAAAATGTTTCTGCTTGTTTGCACATCACCGCTGAGACGGCTAATCTGGCAAGGACGCTGAAGGTCGGCGGAGCGAATGTTGTTCTTTGCGCATCTAATCCGCTGAGCACCCAGGACGATGTGGCTGCTTCGTTAGTGAAGGATTTTAAGATAGCGGTCTTTGCTGTCTGCGGCGAAAATCGCGGCACCTACTACAAACATATCAACGCGGCAATTGACTATAAACCCGTTATTACGCTTGACGACGGTGCCGATTTGGTAAACGAATTACACACTCGCAGAAAAAAAGATGCTCCCCGGATTATTGCGAGTTTGGAAGAGACCACTACGGGAGTTATTCGTCTGCGGGCTTTGGCGAATGAAGGCAAGTTAAAGTTTCCGGTCATTGCGGTAAATGACGCTGCGACCAAACACCTGTTCGATAATCGCTACGGCACAGGACAATCAACGGTTGATGGTATCATTCGTGCTACCGATTTTCTGATGGCAGGTAAAAAAGTTGTTGTGGCAGGATACGGCTGGTGCGGGCGCGGCCTTGCTATGCGGGCCAGGGGGATGGGGGCAATTGTTATCGTTACAGAAGTTGATGCGGTCAAGGCCCTTGAAGCAGCTATGGACGGATTTGAAGTTATGCCAATGGGAAAGGCGGCAAAAGCCGGTGAGCTGTTCGTAACGCTTACGGGCAATAAAAATGTTATACGGGCTGAGCACTTCCGTGCGATGAAGGACAGAGCGGTTGTCGCCAACAGCGGACATTTCAACGTTGAGATAGATATACCGGCCCTGAAACGGCTCAGCAAGAAGGTAAACCGTAAGGTGCGCCACTGCGTTGACGAATATGTCCTGAGAAATAACAAGCGGATTTATCTTCTGGCTGAGGGACGGTTAATTAACCTTGCAGCCGCTGAGGGTCATCCTGCAAGCGTGATGGATATGAGCTTTGCAACACAGGCGCTGCAGTGTGAATACGTGGTAAAAAAACAAGGCAAGCTTTCTGTTGCGGTTCACGATGTCCCGATGGAGATAGAGCGGCAGGTAAGCAAACTCAAACTAAAGTCAATGTCGATTAGTGTAGACAAACTTACAGCCGAGCAGGTTGCTTACCTTGCCAGCAGCGGTGAAGGGACGTAAAATTAACTATTTTCTATTTACTATTGACTATTGAAAAGAAAATCGGCACTCAAATTCAATAGAAAATAATCAATAGTCAATAGGCAATAGGTAGGCCTATGGATAATAAAGAGACGGAAAAGGCTCCGATAGTGGTCTCGAAGTCTTTTATGGCTGTTGGCCCCACGCTGCACTACAGCCATAAGAATGTTCAGAGGTGCTGGTTTCTTGCTGTTGCGGCCTTTGTTGTAAGCTGTTTTTTCTGGTCTAAGATAGCAACCGACTCATTCTGGTCGTTCGACATTCAGACGGCAATAAGACCGGAATCCTGGCATTTGGGCCAGACAATCATAAGCGGAGTTAGCATATTCGAGTATCCCTGGCAGATTGTTGTTTTAGGACTGCTTATGGGTATTCTGTCAATTGTTCCGGTGTTGATATCGCAACTGATGAGCTTCAGTTATAGTTTTGTTTTTATATTGTCGGTGTTTTTTTTGGCCAATATGCCGGGTTTCGCGGTTTGTTTATTGGTAAGCTGTATTGCGGCGGCGTGTCGGCCTCTTCGTTTTCGCTCGCGTTTTGTTGCGATAGCGTTATGCACGGCACCCCAGCTTCTTTACTGGGGATACTTCGGCGGTGCCAGGGGGGTAGAACCTATTAAATGGGGCTTTTCTTTTGCACCCTGGATTTGTGCGTGGCTCGATGGTTTGACCATAGCGGGATTTGTTCTGGGCATAGGCCATTTTACGCGTTATCGCCCGGGCCTGGTCTGGATTTTCACTACCATTACACTTTTGTTGGCTGTCGTTGTGTTTGAAGTAACAATCGGCTTCGATGAATTAGACTATCAGCTTTATGTGGCCAAGAATAATCCGGAGCACGTTAGCGAATTTCACGACCACAGTATCACAGAAGCGCTGGACAAAACAACGAGAGATCCTATTAAGAGGAAATACCTGGAAGGTTTCTTTTACCCTGCCGACAATATAGCGCTGCGTGCAGAGCTGAAAAGAGAAATCCAGATTAAGTTAAGTTACGACCGTTGGCCAAGCTGGTTTATAGTGCCACAAGAGTTAGAGTATCAGGCGAAAAGACAATGGCTTTTCGGGCAGTACGATTTGTTTATAAGCGAACGTTCCAACAGCCGTCGGATGCCGATAGCGCTTTACTGCAAAGCGCTTCTGAGCGAATACAGCCCGGATATCAATGTGCTTGGGCAAGACGAGCTATTGCATTTTTACAGCGATTATCCATACGAAAGGTCACGTGAGATATGGTATCGTCTGTACAGTGAGTTTGGCGAGAGTCCGGAATCAATAGAGGCCCGATGGCGGATCGCAAAACACTGGGCCGGTCAGGGTAAATTTGAGCTGGCTGAGGAGCTTCTTAGCCAGGCCGAAACGATGTTAGCGGCTGAGCGGTCGAAACTGCTTGAAAAAGAACAAACGTCAGACGAGTCATTGTTCGGCCTGTTTCGTCTTCCGGCTGACTCGGTTATGACAGTACCGAAGCTAAACGAGCTGCAAAGAAGATTAGGTCAATTGCGGACGTTTATAGGGCCTGAAAATCGAACGGATGAGGCAGGAGCAATTGAACGTTTGGCCGAGTTTGTTATGCTAAATCCGCACGCCTCCGATTATGCCCAGCGTATCGAGGGATTGCTGGGCCAAATAGAAGATAAAGACCGGCTTCGTGATAACATCCTTTTGGCCCAGGCAAAACTTGTTGCCGACGAGCAGCTCCGGGCTGAGAAATTAAGCGAGCTGCATAAGAATTTCGGCAAGACCGATGGCGGGATGTCAGCATTGTACGAATTAGGGCTTTTGAAGATTGGTTTGTATCAGGGCCAGTCAAATTCAGAGCAGAAGAAAAAATATTTAGCGGATGCCAGAGCAACTTTAGAGAGCTTTCTCAATTTGTATCCGAACAGTTTTTGTGCCGAGCAAGTCAAAAAGAATCTGGATGGCCTGCCGAGTAATTGATGCTTTTTTAGGCGGTCTTTTCGGATTATTGACCCTCAAACATCAGTAATCAGCCGAACTGCAGGGTTTAACTGAAAAAATCTGGAAAAATGAGTATTTAGGCGTATAATGGTTGCTCGATTGATTATATGATATGGAGTTCGGACCTTTTTGTAAGGCCTTTGGGACGTGTTCCCGGAGTCCTCTCTGGAGTTTTTTTGTGATGATGTCAAATAGTTATAGTTCGCTTTGCGATGATTTTTACCTCGATATGTACATCAATACCGAATTGGAGCTGCCGACCGGGCGTGATACGATTCTGTCCTTTTTCGAGCGGATACAAAAACAATTTCCGTCTATGGGCCGTTTCTATCGGCGTGAGAATAATGAGTACTACCTGGAGGAAGACCGCAACCCCGGACAATACCGGTGGGTCAGTCTTGAAATAGACCGTATCGGCTCCGGCGTTGCCAACCCCTCTGACTTCGAGACGGCTTATTGCCAGGACAGATTGGTGCTCGAGCTTGTTCCCTATATGCTTGGAGTAAATCATCTCGATATCGATTCACTTGATGTTACTTTCGCTATGGATTTTGATTATGCGGGCAGTCACGATGAGGTTATCGCCGAGGCGTTGTTTGCGCAGAGCGCTTTTAACTGCCTTTTGGATTTGCCCGGGGCAAGGCCCATCGGCTTCTCACCTGCGGTGGTGGTGGCATTGTCCGACGATGACCGTACCCAGGGGCGAATCAGCATAGAGTCAAAAACGAGCGTCTATGAGCCTAAGAAAAAAGGACGGATTGCAGATGAGGCGATAAGTTTGTCTTTCACAGTCCGTCAGTACCCGAGGACCGACGAGAAATTCGAGGCGCTAAAATCTTTTGATTATCAATGCCGATTGGCTGAAGAGCTAATGGCGGAAAAAATAGTTCCGAACTTTGTTCAGCCTTTAACCGAGATAATCGCGCAAAAACGTTTAACATAGATTCCACAAAGGACCTTCGATGGCTATCGAAGCACCATATAGTAAATACAGCAAAACCAACTTTAAAATCGGTATTGTTCTTTTCGTTGCAATGGCAATTATTTTTGCTTATGACGGCTATTTGAGCAAATACGAGTGGTCACTTCGCCGCAGCTTTTATGAAGAACATGTCAAAGACGGCAAACCAGATTTTGATATGGTGTTCAATCAGAAGTCACCTTTTGTATTTGTCGGGCTTGCTGCTGTTACAACAGTCTGGTTTTGGGCCCGCAAGAACAAGAAGCTCTTGGCCGATGAAAATGAGCTTATAATCAGCGATAAAGAAAGAATTTCTTATGATTCCATACAACAAATAGATAAAACATACTTCGAGAAGAAAGGCTTTTTTGTGATAACATATAAAGACAAAGGGGGCAAAGAAGTCAGACACAAGCTAAATGAAAGAACATACGATAATTTAGCAGCCATTTTGGAGCATCTGGTGGCAAAGATCAGTTGAGGACAAGGGCACAAGTAGCTTCTGCGTTGTGCATTTATGATTTAGCGGCACTTTAAAGGAACGGATACAAATGAATCGTTGCGTTGTGGGATTACAGTGGGGTGACGAAGGCAAAGGCAAAGTTGTCGATATCCTTGCCGAGCAGAGTGATATCGTTGTTCGATACAGCGGCGGTGCCAATGCCGGCCATACGGTCGTCGTAGGTGACAGCAGGTTTGCCCTGCACCTTTTGCCCAGTGGTTCAATCAGGCCGGATACCATTTGTGTAATCGCAAATGGAGTGGTTCTCGACCCCGATGTCCTGATAAACGGAATTGAAAAACTCGGCAAAAAAGATATTTCCTTAGATGGCCGGCTCTTTATAAGTGAAAATGTTCATGTCGTGCTGGATTATCACAAAAAAGAGGACCAGTTGCGCGAAGAATCTCTCGGGAAAAACAAACTCGGTACGACGATTCGTGGCATTGGGCCTTGCTATGCCGATAAGGTCGGCAGAAGCTATACAGTCCGTATGGCTGACTTGAGGGACCTGGAGAAGCTCAAAGCCAAGCTTCACACCATTGTGGAATATAAAAACAAAGTCTTTGGGGCTGTTTATAATGCTGAGCCGATGAGTGCCGATGAAATCTTCGAAAAGTGCAAATCTTATGCCGATAAGCTTCTGCCCTTTCTAACAGATACGACCGAATTTCTGCACAGAGCAATTGCGAACGGCAAATCCCTCCTTTTTGAGGGCGCTCAAGGCTCGCT
This sequence comes from Candidatus Aegiribacteria sp., assembly GCA_048635425.1. Lineage (GTDB taxonomy): Bacteria > Planctomycetota > Phycisphaerae > Sedimentisphaerales > Anaerobacaceae > NIOZ-UU13. The sequence continues at coordinate 6,144 of JAIVYN010000023.1, read as the reverse complement.
GCTGGACCTGGACCACGGCACATTTCCATTTGTGACCAGCTCGAACTCAAGCTCGCTGGGCATGCCCGCCGGCTGTGGCGTGCCGGCCAAAGTGGTTGATAAATTTATTGGTATTGTCAAGGCGTACACGACAAGAGTTGGTGCCGGCCCCTTCCCCACGGAGCAGGACAACGAGACAGGCCAATACATCCGTGACAAAGGGAACGAATACGGCACGACCACGGGGCGTCCGCGGCGATGCGGATGGTTTGATGCCATAGCCGTATCGTACGCCGTAACTATCAGTGCTATAGATTTGGTAGCAATGATGCACCTGGATACGCTTAGCGGCCTGAAAGAATTAAAGATTTGCAGGGCATACAAAATCAATGGAACAGAAAAAACCTTCTTCCCGGCAAATACAGACAGACTATCACAGGCAAGTGCCGTTTACGAAACAGTCCCCGGATGGGATGAAGAGATAACCGAAGTAAACGATTTTCACGATTTGCCTACGAACGCCCAAAACTATATTTGCCGTATCGAAGAGGCAATTGGCAAACCAATCACAATCATTGGCGTGGGACCAAAACGAAGTCAGACAATATTCAGGTGACAGCAACAAAAAGCTGAAAACGAAAAATCATAATGCAAGATTCGAGAATTTTAAATTTTGGTTTATGGTCTTTCGGTTTTAGCTCTAAGTTTTTAGTTAATGAAGAATTCCCAAGAGAAACTTAAGAAAACCGCCAAGCGCCTTGGTTTAAGGCCCGACCAGATGCCCCGTCATATTGCTATCATTATGGACGGCAACGGGCGCTGGGCAAAGAGAAAAGGTCTGCCGCGAGTAGAGGGACATCGCCAGGGTGGAAAAACAGTTGAGAAAATAGCCCAATGCTGCGTTGATTTTGGTATCGAATCCCTGACTTTATATTCCTTCAGCATAGAGAACTGGAAGAGACCGAAAGGAGAAGTCAGCGCGCTAATGCATCTGTACACCCAATACCTTATCGAGATTCGAGCTACTCTGATGAAGAATAACGTGAAGCTGGTTCACCTTGGCCGATCGGCCGGTCTGCCTGCACCGGTTCAAAATGAACTAAGAAAAACAATGGAAATAACCGACGCCAACACCGGTATGATACTTGCTTTGGCGCTAAACTATGGCGGCAGAACGGAAATCATAGATGCGACCATACAAATCGCACAAGAACACAAAAACGGCAAATTGCGGCTAAGAGATATCGACGAGCAATGCGTTAGCCGACATCTATACACGGCAGGACTTGCCGAGCCCGACCTTTTGATACGGACGGCAAACGAAATGAGAATCAGTAACTTTCTGCTCTGGCAAATTTCATACAGCGAATTCTACGTTACAAAAACCCTTTGGCCGGATTTCAAAAATTCGTCTCTGGAAAATGCAATACTGGCCTACGCAAAACGAAACCGACGTTTCGGCACTGTCAAATAAGCTGATGAACATATAACCATGCTTAGATACCGGTTGCTTTTGGGAATATTGATGACAGTGTTTTTCACTGCTGTTGTCATTTTCGACGGCTGGCTGGACGGCTCTCTGACCGCTTCAACAGCCGACGATAGAGCGGTACAGGGAACAGTTCTTTGTATTCTTATCGCTTTGTTGGCAATCCTGGCTCTGCTCGAACTGTCGAAACTCGCGGCAGCCAAAAAGCTGAAGATTTTTATCCCCTTTTCAACTATCGCCTCGATTTTGTTCGCCACTTATCGGTATTGGCAGCAGGAATATTGGTATCAGTTTGTAGTAATTCGGCCGGAAACTTATATAATTTTTCTCTCGGTCTTCGTGCTGCTGTCGTTGCTTTTATACCAATACATAAGTTATGGGACTTCAGGGGTGTTAGCTAATTGCGGAGCGAATTATTTTTCGATTTTGTATTTAGGACTTTTGAGCAGCTTCTTTGTGTCGATGCGGCTGGAGTTCGGTCTATGGGCTTTGTTTATGTTTGTTTTTGTGGTAAAATCTGCCGATATAGGTGCTTATGCAATTGGAACTTCGTTTGGCAAGCATAAATTTTCGCCAAAAATCAGCCCTTCCAAAAGCTGGGAAGGCATGGCCGGTGCGGTTGGGGCCGCGGTGATAGTTGCTATTGGTTTTGCCGTGAGTTGTGATATAATGGTTTGGTGGTTAGCAGCAATCTTTGGCCTGTGTTTTGCGTTTATCGGGCAGATTGGGGATTTGGTCGAGTCTATGATAAAGAGGGACGCTGAGCAAAAAGATTCGTCAAACAATGTGCCGGGCTTCGGCGGAATATTAGATATAATCGATTCGCTTCTGGTAGCGGCACCGTTTGGTTATTTGTTCTTTATTGTGAGCCTTCGATAGAGCAGAGTTGTGGAAGTTACGATACAATTAGATTCAACCGATAAGCAGCTTGAATTGTTCGGCCCTGCCGACAGCTACCTTCGGCTTTTGCGGGAATCGCTGGGGGTGCAAATTACCGCCCGGCAGAGCAATTTAATAATCACGGGCAAAGAGAAAGATATAAATACGGCTGTTGAGGTCATCGACAAGATGCAAAAGCGGCTTATCAAACGCCACTCGCTGACCGCTGCCAATGTAACTGCTTTTATAAGCCAAGGGGACTCGCACAGCACTCCTGAATCCGGCGAGGCTATTACCGTCTATACTCATAAAAAGGTTATCGAACCGTCCACCAAGGGACAGCTAAAGTACATCAAAACGATGTTGGCCAACGACCTTACTTTTTGTATAGGGCCGGCCGGGACGGGCAAGACATACCTGGCCGTCGCAATTGCAGTATCAATGCTAAAGAAAAAGCAAATCAGGAGGATTGTCCTTGCACGTCCCGCAGTAGAGGCAGGTGAGAAACTCGGCTTTTTGCCGGGCGATATCCAGGCAAAGGTCAATCCGTATCTTCGCCCTTTGTTTGATGCTCTCGAAGATATGATGGATTTTGCTCAGATGAAGAAATTTATAGAGCTTGATATTATTGAAATAATTCCGCTTGCTTTTATGCGCGGCCGAACGTTAAACGAAGCAGCTATTATCTGCGACGAGGCCCAAAACACCTCGGCCCTGCAGATGCTAATGGTCTTGACAAGACTGGGACATGGCTCGAAAATGATAATAACAGGTGATATAACACAGATAGACCTGGAACCGGGCCAGAAAAGTGGAATGGTCGAAGCAATTGAAATATTGCGCCGAATCAGAGGTATAGGTTGCATTGAATTAAGCCAGAGAGATATAGTGCGACATCGACTGGTTCAAAATATTGTGCAGGCCTACAAGAAAAAGGCAAAAGCTAATTAGGATAAACAGATGCCGTTTATGAAGAAAATAAGTCCGCGTCGAATTCAGGTGCGCAGGAATATATCTGCTGAGCGTTTTTCGCGATTAGGCCTGCTGCTCGACACCGACTCTTTAATCTCGATTCTGCTGTGGTGTCTTTTTGTGGTGCTCTGTGTTCCTATTTTAACTTTTGAGCTGATCCAGCAGGTCCATTACTTTGACCTGATATTAACAACGATAATAGTATTACTAATCTGTCTCGCTATAGCTTTCTATATTCACCACTACCAAAAGCGAATAATAATAAACCACGCCAGAGCGTTTGCACTGGTCGGCTTATTTATTCTGCTGTTGGCAGCAACCAAAGTTACCTCTTTGTTGTTCAACCATACCTCCGGTGCCACCGGGAGCGCTGTGACGGCGGCCATTATTTTGACAATCGCTTATAACCAGCGTTTTGCGATAGGTATGATTATGTTTTATTGTCTGCTTGGCTGCTTTGCCACAGGAACAATTAGCGAATATCAACTGACCGATATCAACCTGTTTTTGACGATGCTTGCCGGTGCTCTTACGTGCTGTTTTTCGTTGAAAGAAATCCGTACAAGAATGAAGCTGCTTCAAGTGAGCACCCTGGCAGCGGTAATTGTATTTCTAACAGCGTTTTCCCTGGCCTGTCTGGACTATTTGGCCCAAAAGCTGTCGCTGGCGGATGTCTTCAGCAATGCAGGCTATCACGCGGGGGCTACTTTCATTGTCGGTCTGCTCATCCAGAGTTTGCTTCCGCTAATCGAAAAAATCTTTCATATAGCAACAAGCATGACTCTTCTTGACTATAGCGATGCGAACCAGCCTTTGTTGAAAAAACTTGCTATGGAAGCACCCGGAACTTTCAGTCATAGTCTGTTGATAGGTTCCATTGCCGAGGCAGCGGCCGAGGCAATCGGACGCAACGGTCTTTTGTGCAGGGTCGGTGCTTACTACCATGACATCGGCAAAATCAACAAGGCAAGCTATTTTATTGAAAATGAAATCGGCTCGGCGAGCCGGCATAAAGAGCTATCGCCTACGATGAGTCAATTGATTATCGTGGGCCACGTTAAAGATGGAATAGAAATGGCCAAGGAATACGCTTTGCCCAACGTTCTTCGGCAATTTATCGAGACACATCACGGCACAACATTAGTCGAACATTTTTACCACGAGGCCAAAAAATTAAAGACGAAAAACTCAAAAGGAAAAACTACTGATGAGCCTTCCGAGAGTGAATTCAGGTATCCGGGGCCAAAACCCTTAATAAAAGAAGCGGCGATTGTAATGTTAGCCGATACTATAGAGGGTGCGGTCAGGAGTCTGCCGGAAGTAACGCCGACAAAAGTGGAGGCAGTGGTGCACACTATGGCCATGAGACGTCTGCAGGACGGCCAATTCGATGAATGCGACCTGTCTCTGCGTGAATTAAGCCAGATAGAGAAAAGTATATCAAAAACTCTTGCGGCACATTATCACGGTCGAATCGCATATCCCAAACCGCCGGATGCGCCGGAAGAGACTAAATCTCACGCCGAGCAATCCAAGCAAAAAAGCAATTAATAATCATGGCCTCTGCTAAACAAGACCAGGAAATAACCGTTCACATCGCCGGGGATTTTAAAGATATAGAGGTTCGTCTTTCAGAACTTAGAAAATTGGTCAAAGCCGTCTGCAATCGTTTTAAGCTCTCGAAAGCAACAGTCAGTATTGCAATAGTTGACGACGCCCAAATCCGGGAATTAAACAAACAGTTCCTGAACAGCAAATCGGCTACCGATTGTTTAAGTTTCGACTTGTCCGATGACGAGGTGCCTCAGTCGCCCAAATCACTCGAGCTGATTGTCAACGGCGAGATGGCCGTCAGGCAGGCAAATCTGCGAGGTCACTCAAGCGAGGCTGAGCTGGCACTTTACATAACACATGGGCTGCTGCACCACCTTGGATTCGACGATTCCACAGAGAGCCAGGCCCGGAAAATGCACGATATGGAGGATGAGATTTTACAACAACTTGGTTATGGTTTGGTATATAATAAGAGAAAATGAATATTGAATATTGAATGATGAATAATGAACTTCGACATTCGATATTCTTAGTAGAACTGAAAGGATATTAAAAAGTGGGCTTTGCTGGTTTGGCGGTGTTGTTGATTTGTTTTCTTGCGGTCGGTACGTTGTTCTTTTCCGTCAATGCCATTGCTCTGCGAACATTCTCACACGTCAAATTACAGGAAGCGTTCAAGACGGCAAATAAAAAGACAAAGCCGGAAGAGCTCGCCGAGCAATTGACAGAAAAGGCTGAAGAACTTATTTTGACGTGCTATTTATATCGGCTCATTCTGAATATATGTATATTACTGCTGTTGGTAGCTGTTTTCGCCGGTCCCGGAGCAACGCCAGAGACGGTCGATACCATAGTCAGCTATCTTCTTATATTTATTGCTGCGATGGCAATATTTTCGATATTCAGTCTGGCCATTCCTCAGTTCTGGGCTAAATACGCAGGTGAAAAAATTCTGAGCCGAACGTATAAACTGCTAATGGGATTTGCGATTGCAGCGGCACCCGTTCTTTATATCTTTAGATTATACGACGGCGTTGTCCGACGCCTGGCCGGGGTAGCTGAAACAACACCTGAAGAACAACAGGAAGAAATGCAGGAGGAATTTTTGACCGGCCTGGAGCGGCGCAGAACCGAAGGTGTGCTCGATGAAGAAGAGCAGGAGATGATTGAAAATGTCTTAGAGCTGAGCAACAGCACAGCGGATGAGATTATGACTCCTCGCACCGATATTGTAGCGGTGGAGGTCAACTCTGATTTGCAAAAGGTTCTGG
>JAIVYN010000022.1:0-25424 GCA_048635425.1 Candidatus Aegiribacteria sp. | reverse complement strand
GGCGCTGCGCTTGAGCAGCCACCCGTCGCAATATACAAGTGACTAAAGTTTAGAGTGCCTAAAGTGCAGTTTTCGTTTAAGGTTGTCGATGCTCTGCCGTAAGGCATCCTGCGGAGTATCGATGCTTGTCATAGAAGCTTGACCCGCCAACGGCGGGTTTCAATCGGAACCCAGCGTTGCTGGGTCGCTTTTCTTCGAGCATCCAACGTCGAGCTTCCAGCCCGATACCAGCTTCGAGGCCGACAAACAAGTGCGTCATCCGGCGCCGCATCGACGGACTTCTACAACTTGGCAACTTTTGCTCACTTTAGCTCACTTTAGGCACTTTCCTGACACAAGCACTCTTGCTCTTATAGTCTTTCTGCACATCTATATAGGACGTGGGCACCTGCCGGCTCCTATAAAAACCCCCACAAATGGAAAGGTACTTTAGGTACGTCCTTTGAAAAGAGAACTTATCTAAAGTGGTTTTTCTGCAAGGCCGATAGCTAAAATATCGTATCGGAGGCAGGGAGCCAGGAACAGGGAATCAGGTTATCAGGAAATCAGGTAAGAGGACAAAGAGCAGAATCCAGAAAACAGAACGATACCTGACTTCCGGCATCCGACTTCTGAACTTTGACTTGCGGTCAATAAAGTAAGCAGAGGGTGAATGATGACAAAGCATTCAAGGGAAACGAAAGTTCTTGTTGTTCTGGGGGTTTCAATCATACTCGCAGCAATAATTTTAAATGCTCTGGGCAGTAATCCTCCATCGGCCGGTGCATTTTGTCTTTCACGCTATTACCGTCTGGGCTCTGTGAAAAAAGCCATCCGTTCTCGTGCCGACCAATTGCCGGGACGCTGGAGCCGAATCGAGATTTACTACAGCGACACCGAAGCCGGCAAAATTGAGTCCGCCTATGGCGGATTGAGCGATGTGGGCGCCGATGAGCATATTAAGCCCATTAGAGACACAAAGGAAAAAGTCTCTCCCGACAGGGATACTGTGTATAACGAGGTAAATTGTCACTTCGTTATCTGTAATGGTCGTGTCGGCCACGACGGCCAAATAGAACCAACCGAAAAATGGCAACAACAATCATTGGTCGAACACTACAGCAAACAGACTATTCGTATCTGTGTTATAGCCGATGATAAAGCCAAAACTCCGACCGACTTTCAGATAAAAAGGACAGAATCGCTGGTAGAAGAGCTGAGCAGAAAGTTCCACATTCAGCCTGAATCCATCCGGTACCCTGCCGGCTGGCAGTAGCAGGGATTACCTGGTGAGTTGTTAATTGGTTAATTGGTTACTACTCACCACTCACCAACTCCTCCTGCCGCTTATGCTCTCGTAATTTTAAGACTCATCTTTTGTGGTTTTTTATAGGACCTAATCGTGCTGACTGTTAACTGGTGACTGGTGAGGTGGTAATTAGTAAATGGTAAGTGGTAAATAGTAATAACCAATAACCAACTACCAATTATCAAAATAATATATTGAATGACATACTGCCCTATCTTATTGTCAATAAGATAGTTGTGGTCGTTATTGCGGCTAAATCGGACGGTTTAAGGGCCTTAAAATTCGGCTGCTTTTATAAAAATGCCGCAATACGAAGTGCCTCAAAGTTGTGCCCGGAAAGGCAAATCCACCTAAAGTGGTTTTTTTGTAAAGCCGAACTACAAAAGGCTTTAGCGTCTTGGCAATTTAAGGATGAATCGAAAATGTTAGCGGACACAATATTAGGTCTGTTCAGTATGGATATGGGCATTGACCTTGGTACGTGCACTACCTTGGTTTGTGTCCGCGACAAAGGTATTATCCTCAATGAGCCCTCCGTAGTTGCTGTTCGCAAAGGAACCAACATTGTCCTGAACAACGGTGAAGCTGTCGGCCTGGTTGCACACGAAATGTTAGGCAAAACGCCGGGCTCGATTAGTGCAATAAGACCTCTCAAAGACGGCGTAATCAGCGACTTTGAAATCACCGAGGCGATGCTGAGCTACTTTATCAGGAAAGCACACGGCAGGGGCGGACTTGTCAGGCCTCGAGTGGTAATCGCGGTGCCGGGCGGAATAACCGACGTTGAGCGCCAGGCGGTGATAGATAGTGCCGAACGTGCAGGTGCACGAAAAGTCTATCTGGTTGATGAACCAATGGCGGCGGGAATCGGAGCTAACCTGCCAATCGCAGAGCCCACCGCCTCGATGATTGTCGATATCGGCGGAGGAACCACCGAAGTGGCCATAATGAGTCTGGCCGATATTGCCGCCTCCGAATCAATCCGAATCGGCGGCGACGATATGGACGAAGCAGTGATAAACCATCTCAAGAGAACTTACAACCTGCTCATCGGCGAGGCAAGGGCTGAAAAAGTCAAGATACAAATCGGCTCAGCCGTTCCGCTCAGTGAGGAATTGACCATGGAAGTGGCCGGCAGAGATACCATCTCGGGCATGCCGAGAAAAATCGTTATAACGAGTGAGGAAGTCCGTGAGGCCCTGCGAGTCCCCATCGCTATGATTATAGATGCGGTTGCGGCAACGCTGGAAAAGGCCCAGCCGGAATTGTCCGCCGACCTGATTGACAACGGTATACACATCTGCGGCGGCGGCTCACTGCTGCGGGGAATGGATAAAGCATTGGCAAATGCGACCGGCTTAGTTGTCAAAAGAGTCGAGGACCCTCTCAGCTCGGTGGCCCATGGTACCAGCGTGTACCTGGAAAATCTGGAGCTGTGGAAGGATACAATGAACCATAATGGGAATGGATGGGAATAATTCGCAGACACAGATGACACAGATTGAAAAGCCAGATTTCCACAGATTTAATCTGTGCAATCCGTATAAATCCGCGTAACCTGTGGATACGCAATACGACTATGGCGAAGAACGCGACCAAAACCTCCGGGCGAATGTTATTTACCTGGTTTATGTTAGCGGGGCTTATTTTCCTCTTTGCTCCGCAGAAGCTGACAAATAAATTTCAGTTCGCATTTGTTCGCATTCTTCGCCAGCCTTTAAGTATCGGCAGAAATATTTCGCTTTCCGCATCTCGATTGATAGCATCGGAACAGCGCCCGCCCACAGAGCTCGTCAGCAGCGAAAGATACAACAGACTCCATAACCATCTTGCCAACGTTACAGAATGGTTAAAACAAGAACGTCAAAAGGTTGAAAAGCTGTCAGGACTGCGAGATAGACCTGTTTGGAAAGGTGTGGATTTTGTGTTAGCTGATGTCATTGCGGCCTCTGTTAACGAATTGCGCTGCGAGCTCATTATCAACCGCGGCCAAAAAGACGGCCTGGCTAAGAACCAATTCGTTTTGGCAAACGAGAGCATCATTGGAACCATATCCAAAGTGGACACCCGCACAGCTCAGGTCAGATTAATTACCGACCCGGCATCCAAAATAGCAGTAAAAATAGCAAAATTGAATATGGACAGGATAATGCAGGGCAACGGCAACAACTCCACCAAGGTCCAGCTGGTCTCGACCAAGTACAAAATAAAAATCGGCGACATCGTTTACGCCCAGAAAAGGCCCGGATACCTGGGTACGCCTGTGATTGCCGGAACGATAGCCCAATGCAGAAGTAACGACAAGAATCCCCTTCTCTGGGATATAACGGTTAAACCTGCCTGTGATATAGAAAGTCTGAGAGATGTAGCTATTATCGTAATGAATCCACGTGCGCTTGTCAAGGGACAATAGTACCACGTGACATTTAGTCTAAAGGCCGTTGCGTAGTTTTTATCATCCTGTTTCTGTCATCTGGATGCAGGAGAAGTCCATCTACAAATCATATATCCTTGATTCTACACAGCAATTTTGAACAAATGGTCATCTTTGAGTATATTGATTAGACAAAACTATCCCATTTATGAACTTTTCAAAGAAGCTTTATTCATAATTTGGAGGTTCTGCAGGGGTCTTATTGTTCCTTGACAAGCGCATATGCTCTGAGTTATCAAAATACTGCTCTTAAGTTGCTTTGTTGAGCACTCGTTTGAGCCGATGTCTTAAGTTGGGTTTCTACAGATTAACTAAACCAGATGACGGGATAGCTGCCTCCCAATTTTTCGGGTCGTTACCATAATCGGATGAAACCTTACGTGTAAGCGATTCGCCACCGCCATCCGGCTCGTTTGGCCAGAGGTCAACTCCGCCGGGACAGTTCTCAGGATGAAATCCATCGCTGTAACTTACCCTGTCAACGCGAATATAATAAAGTGTGCCAGACTCATCCAAGTCGCCTGGCATCGAAAGCTCCAGCCTCTCGCCGGCATTGTTTAAGCTGCCACTGTACGGGCCAAGAATCTTCTCAACAGGAACAGCCGGATACCGCCAGGCAAAAGCCTCCGGGTCCTTGACCACCAATAAATATCCGCCCGAAGGTATCGTAACAGGAACATCTGCCGGGAATGTAAAGTCAATACCGTCGGTGAATTTCCACGGCTGAGCAGTGTCAAAATGATATAAAGTAACAGGTTCATTGCTGATGTTGTGCAGCTCGATATATTCATACTGGTCATTGGTATATGAGCTGCCAACGGGCCATGATGGATTGTACATAATCTCGTTGATGACTATCGGGCCGACCTTCGGATAGGCATTAGCAAAGCCGGGAGTATTCTCAGACATCGGTACAAAGTTATAGTTGCCGGTGCTTGGTTTATAGTAACGTCCAAACGATACACCGGTCTCAGAGCTGCCGAAATCCTCTACCTGTCTATAGCCGGTCAAAAGACCGCCTTCAGCAGAGCTTAGATACAGCCGTTCACCGTTCTCACTCAGGGTAAATGGCTGATAAGCACCCGGGGCAGACGGGTTGTTGAAATGCCGATCTTCGTAGAAAACAATATATCCATCCGGAGCAATTATTGTCCCTGCGGCAATCTGGTATTTGGTTAGGTCAGAGTTGCTGTCACTGAGGAACCAGCCGCCAATGTCGATAGCAGCGTCGGTAGTATTATGTAGCTCTATCCAGTCCGCGGCATCGGCATGTGAATGAGCCAGTACCTCGTTAATAAGCACAGCACCCGGCTCGGGGACAATAGCGCTGTCATCTTCGCCGGGCGAACCGCTGAGATATGCACTGGCGCGCCAGGAGTCTTTCTCGTTCCAGCCGTATGGATCTGTGTTGGCAGGGTCTATTACAGTCAGAGAGAAACCGTCTCCATCGGTAATAGAGCGCCAGCCGTCCTTGTAGTCAAAATCCAGAATCATCTGACCAATAGCATCTTCCAATCTGATTCGCTCTCCAGCGTCATTCAATCTGCCTGAGTATTCGCTGGCTATATTAAGGGCTGTGCCGTATCTGGTTTCGAAGGCTTGGCGGTCCTGAACTACTACGACATATTCGTTGGGTGCAAGCTCCAGATTCGGGAAGGTAAAATCAATGCCGTTTGTGAATTTAACCAGATTCAGATTAATCGTTTCGGCCCCGATGTTTTTCAGCTCAATGTATTCGGTGTTCGGATTATATGGATTATACATAATCTCAGTGATACGAAGATTTTCTGCAACCGGACCTACTGCAAAGCTCGCTTCGTTTAATGCGCTCCACACTCCGCTGCTCAATACACGGGACATAACATGGACACTATTATTCAGCATGATTGGCCCGTGATACTGAATCGCCTCAGGCGAAATACCAAGGTCATGAACAGGGAAGCTTTTTGCGACAACCAGTTCTACCGATATCAAAAAGTCACTGCTGGTAGGCCTTTGATTGAGCCCGTGGATAGCTAAGATATTCTCACCGCTGCGAAGGACGTTCAGAAACGATGAGACATTGAAATTCTCGAATACCACTGCCGCCGAATCGGTGTTCTGAACCGAGGCGCTGGAATTCCACTCCGGTGTACCGGTGAAATTACGTCCAGCTATTTCAGTGCCGTTAAGGTAAGCGACAAATCCATCATCGTACCTAATTTTCAATGTCATAATGTTGAATCCGGCCAGGTCATCGCTGTTAACAGTAAAAGGTAAACGGATAAAACAACTGGTGTTCCCGTTATACATCTGTTCCTGCACATCGAGACTTATATAGTTCTGATAACCCGAACTTCTTTCGTAGCCAACACCGCCGGGACTTCCAACACTAACCAACCAGGCTGAGTCATCGAAAGATTGTCTTCCTTTCCAGTTATTGCTGATGGGCCTTGTTGGAACAAGAACTCTCTTTTCAGCATCCTCAGCCACCAGCGTAGTACTTGTAATACCCCCCGGCTGGGATTTACCAGCAAGACTCGGGTCGGAGCCGTCGAGCGTGTACCATATTGTACCCGTGGAAGAAGTCATCGAAAGCAAATTGTCCCTTGTGATATGTCCCCCGTGCATATATGAGCCGTTGACATAGAATACCGGCGCATCTACATTGGGATAGAGACCGGCATCACGGAACTGCTGCAAGACTATATCAGATCGCTGAGGAAGATAGTAATTCAAAATCCAGTCCCGCCCGGCTCGCCCGTCGTTATAATTACGGTCACTGTCATACCATTCCTCTAATGTTAACGGCCGGTTGTGATGCTGGTCCCCCCAGCGAGCCGACTCGGCAACAATAGCCCTTTCCACACCAGCGGCCAGGTTGGCATAACGTTTAATTAACGATTCCGGCGTTAAAACTCCTCTGTTGAAAAAGAATTTATGAACGCGGTCGGCAAAAAGCAGCCTGTACTCGGCATTCTGTTTCAGAGATTGATGCGGCAATCCCGCCTGTGAGAAATTATTATTCAGGGCGTTCTTGTCGAGCGGTGAGCGGCCAAGATTGTTCCCGATGGTGTTTTCATAATCCCAGCAGTAAAACTTAAAGCCCGTACTGTTATCCGACCGCTCTCGACCGGCCCACCAGTTCTTCCATGGCCAATCCCAGTTGCCACCCCATAGGTTAACTATCAGATAGTCAACATAGTTTGTAACATCGAGCAGATTTGGATAGGACGGATTCGGCGTACCGTCGGGATTGTTACCCTGAAGCTCCTGATAAACCTCGCTAGAGTTCGGTGCCTGCTGGCACTTCGCAATCATCTGGTTCCAGACCGTCATGTCCCCTTCGTTAGCTGAGTTATCATGAATCGCGTCCCAGTTGTCCCTTTCACCTCCATAGTATCTGGCGGAAAAGGCATTGTCCGGCCGTTCAACTGGATTATACAGCCCCCAGTAAATCCCGTTTATGTACAGATGCACAAAGATTCCGTGCGCACTGGCGTTGCCTGTAGCTCGCTGCAGCTCGCGCCCGAACTCATCCCGCGTGTACTGTTCGGTATATCTGGCAGCACTCCATGAATAGCCGTCGTTGGCACCGGCCCGCAGAACAATCGTCTCAAAGCTATCGACAGCTTCCTTGCCAAAAAGTGGAAATTGCAGCTTGGTCGGCCCGTAAATCCCCTTGAAAAGAAGACGCAATGAGTGCTTTTTTGTTGCATTGTGCTGCCGAAAATAACCGCCATGAATGCGAATCCCACAGTTGACCTGGAAGCCCTCGCTGCCATCGGGGTATATCAGCTCGACCGACGCCGGACGCTCCCAGTCTATGCCATGCCTCGTGGAGTTAGTATAGATGCCCTCAGGCCCAAACATATCGTCAATGTTCATCGCAATCGACAATGTAGGAATTGACTTGAGGTCGTCTCGAATCGTAGCCGCGTAGATACCGTTGAACAAATCCTCTCTATTCTGCCCGATTACATCCGGATCCATACCGTAATCCGGGCTTGTCCCACCCCATGAGCCTGGAAATCCGGCGTTCAGCGTCGCTTGGTGGTCCTGCCGAATCACATCATCGAGGAATATATAAGTCTGGGCATCCATGTTTGTAGGTTTCCAGCCCGGTTTGATTGCCCTGACCCGCAAACAGGTGGTTTTATTGATGCCAATAGGATTAGTATAGACCATCCCCCCTGAAAACCGTCCACCATGAGCGGAATGATACGGCTCGGAACCGTCGAGGGTATAGTATATTACGGCATCTTCGGTTTTTGTGGTGATTGTAATGGAAAAAGGTGTATCATAAAAGCCGCGGTCCTGGCTGAACTTCGCCTCGGCGACCTCGCCTAAATACGCACCGATATTTTGCTTTCCCGGGCTGGGCAAGCCAAAGAATCGCCAGTTGTCATTCGCATCGGGGTAGCGGCCGTATGAAATATCGTTAGTCTGCTCGCCAAAGGCAACGCTATCAATCAGTGTACTGCCGTCGGTGTCGAAAAGGCCAATTTCCTCGCCGACAGTGCTGATTTTGAAGTTCGCATGCAGGCCTGGGTCAGTTGTATCGTTGTCGGCCCATATCAATAGATAGCCTTGCGGAGGGATGGTAGTTGCCGCCGGATTGCCATCGGGAGTCCGCCACTTAGTAGGAACAGATAAATTATCTGTTAGGTACAAACCACCTATATCAATAGCATTCGGGCCATAATTGTAGATTTCAACCCAGTCGTCATATTCACCCTGGGGGTCCTGGGAGTAACTGCTGTTTGATGCCATGAATTCATTGATTACCAAAGGTGCGTCTGTGTTGCGGGGCTCTTCAGCCCACACAAAACCTATTACAAATAATTTCAGCGCCAAGATAAACAACAGACTTTTCAAACAACTAATTATTTTATATCCCCTTCCTCATTCATTTACAGCGTTTCGGTATTGTTAGACTTTGTGTCTCCAGAGAGGACGCAAACAAATATAACCTTCATTTTATTATAGCAAAAATCACAGAACGAATCAAGACGAAACCCTACATATATAGAGAACGTAGTTGGTCTAATGTACCAAGTCAATAACAATAAGAAATGCGAAAGAGTACTATTGCTCATGTGCCTATTGAAAATTCTGTCTATGTCTTTCTACAAAGTTGTTTTCTCTATGCCTTATGGTTTCCTTGATGATTTTGAGAAGATTGAGTCTGAGTTAGTAAGATTACAGATAATCGTACACCTATGAAGAGTTAAAAGTCAAATACTAAAATCCCTGCTGCCACAATTTTTTTTTGCGGGGCATCCTCGTTACGATATGTCAGCCAGCGCTCACTACTTGAAGTCAAGAACTGCTGGACACGTTCGTTGAAAATGTTCACACAAAATCTACGTTTTCTGATAAATTCAGAGAATCGTATACTTAATACTGACATATGTCAGGAAGGTTAATCCGATTTTCAGTCGAAAATTATCAAGAAATATTTATATTTTCGCAAAAATTGATATTTATTCGGACTTGATATAGGCAAAATTAACATTTGTGGAGACAAAACAGTGACAAGATGTCACCTGAAAATTGTGGTGTTTTCCAGTTCCTGAAAGAGGTGACTTGCTCTGTAATGAGACCTCGTTGGGAGAAATATAAATAAAGGCTCGTTTGTCTATTAAGGAACTTAGTTCCTAAGGTCTGACCCCTTTAAGGCTCTTGTTTGTATTAGGATGGGTGCCTATTTCAGGTATGATCGTAAAACACTGTCGGAATTGATGAGCCCAGGGGCACCCCGTGGCGGTCTCTGAGTTCATTCCTCCTTGAATCGTTATATCCACGGTGTTATAATTACTTGCGTATGTGGAAATAAAATTTCCTATGAGTATCAGTTAATCCTGGGTATAAAACCATGAACAACTTGCTAGAGATTTGCATTGCACGCTTCTACGAATTAGGGCTTGTGGACCGCCCTTTCACGCACACAAAGCGATTTTATCAACAAGGACTATTCGTCCTTGCAGGCATATTGGGTGTGCTTGGTGTGTTTCTTTCCAACGCTAACGCTCAAGTTACCTTGTCCACCTCTCACGGCCGAAACTATATCGAAGCCAATGTTGACACTTATACTCTGCCCGATTCACTTCTCAACAAAGATGGCCGACGAGTAATCGATACCGACTCGTGGATTGCCGTACGGCGGGGCGAGATTCTACGTGACTTTCGTGATCTCATGTATGGCCACAATCCCGAATTGCCTATCACACTTCGGGCCGAAGTCGTTGCCGTGCGCAAAGATGCCATCAATGGACTCGCCACGCGGATCCTCATCACTCTGCGGTTCTTTGATGACCCAAGCGCACCACGCATCAACTTGATGCTTTACGTTCCCAACAAGGCGACAAAGCCCGTTCCCGTTTTCCTCGGACTGAGTTTTTACGGGAATGCCAGCGTGGAGGACGACCCATCCATTCCGCTTCCCGATGGTTGGATGCGTAGGTACAGCACGTCTGCGGTGGTCGATCACCGCGCCACCGAGTCATTGCGGGGGATTTATGCCCATCGTTGGCCACTCGCGCTAGCGCTGGAGCACGGCTATGGTGTGGCCACGTTTTACTACGGCGACGTGGAACCGGATCA
The DNA here is from genome assembly GCA_048635425.1 of Candidatus Aegiribacteria sp. GTDB lineage: Bacteria > Planctomycetota > Phycisphaerae > Sedimentisphaerales > Anaerobacaceae > NIOZ-UU13. The sequence goes on along the minus strand of JAIVYN010000022.1, from coordinate 15,117 downwards.
CATCGAAGGCTGGCGGGATGGCATTCGAGGTTATGCGTTGAAGTTTGCGGGCCGGACGGAGCCAGCTCCAAATGAGTGGGGCGCGCTCGGAGCTTGGGCGTGGGGGCTGAGTCGTGCACTGGATTATCTGGAAACTAATTCCGCCGTCGACGCGAGCCGCGTCGTCGTCTTTGGTCACTCACGGTTGGGAAAGACCGCATTATGGGCCGGCGCACAGGACGAACGATTCGCCTTAGTGATTTCGAACAACAGTGGCGAGGGAGGTGCATCCCTTGCCAGGCGAAACTTCGGCGAGAACATCGCCTACTCGATCGCTCACGCCTCATGGCGTTACTGCGATCGCTTCCGCGGCTTCATTGACCGGGAGAAAGATCTGCCCTTCGACCAGCATATGCTGCTGGCGCTTATTGCACCGCGGCCGATCTATATCAGCAGCGCCACGGAAGACTTGCTGGCTGATCCGAAAGGCGAATTTCTCAGCACGGTTCACGCGGAAGCGGTCTATCAACTCTTTGGTCTACGAGGTGTCAACATCACTCAGTGGCCGGAGCCAGATCTGCCCGTCGGTCAAACCATCGGTTACCATCTTCGCTCGGGGAAACACGCCATTACCGCCTATGATTGGGAGCAGTTTATAAGATTTGCCGATCGTCATCTCAGAGGTGTAACGCAGCGTTAACCCGACTTTCCCTATACTTAAAAAACGTTTGTAAGTCCTTGTTACACGGACTCAAACTCTTAAAAGTCGGCACTACAGAAAGTTTTTCTCTTGGTCATAAATATGAGGTGGCAGCACTATTGACGTACGTGGTTATGATTTTCCGCAGAAAAATCTATAGGAGCGAATACCTGCAGCCCAAATAATTGAAAATCGGAAATTTCAATTTGCAGTTCGGAGGAAATTTCGGCCCCCGAAGTGGTTCCAAAATCAACTATTTGCAGGAATGTTGAATCAAAGAGAATCAACCTATGAGCAAACCATAAAAACTTGAACACGCAACAATAAAAATCAATCCTTACGAGCTGTGGCCACTTCCACGAGCAGCCCCACTACCGTCGCCTTGATTTTTGGTTCGGCCAGCTCTTCCAGGCAGCTCGTCCGAGCTCGCCAAGTAGTGTAACCACCTAACTTGTGTTGTTCGGGTGGGGCTATGTAGCCCTCACATCCATTTGCCAGACTGATGTTCATAGTCGTCTCCAGGGGACTGGCTGCTTTGATGGCCAGACCAGTGCTGCCATAGGCCTCGCACGGAATAGCCACAATGCCCAAGTCGCCGATTCGAATGGCCTGCAGCTTGAGTTCACGGGTTGGGCCCATCTTATCCAGCTCGACAGTTTCGCGAGCGTAAACCTCTTCCCAATTCTTCGGCTTACGGTCAGCAAATGTCTTCATGAACTCACTTGCCTTGGCTATTTCCTCTTTGGTGGGCAAACGCACATCCAACACGAGTCGTTGCTCCCGCATTTCAAGCGGAACCCAGTCGTAATACTTGATCGTCTTGTAAGCTTCAAAGGCGGCCTGGGCCACGTCACGTCCGACGGAGAGGTAGTCGTACTTACGACGCTCCTGGCGCATGAAGTTAGAGCAATTCGCGTCACCGCTCGTGCCGTTTGACATGATACCTACAAATCGTGGTCGGTCACCTTTGGCACCAATGAGTCGCCCAATCTCACTGGCGAAGACGGCAAAATAATCAGCTGATAAAACAGGTGAACCAGCGTAATGAGTCGAATAGTTGCCAAGCAGGGCCAGTGGGCGGCCATCGCGGGTCTGCACCGATAAAATAGTTACGTCCGGATCGACCGGGCCTGTCCGCCGAATCGCATTTGTGTTGTTGTGCCCCGGATTCATCTGGGCCCGGTCCCCTCGCTTGTCGCTGTACTGATTGGTGCGGGCGGTGCCGGGCTTCATGAGAAAACGGCGGCAGTATACGTTCTTTTCGTCACGACCAACAGCCCAACCAACCCGGGCTGGCTGGAGATTCTTCTGGGCGTTGCGAATCCCTTCGGCAATCTTGTCGGGCAGCCACTTGGCGTATCGTTCATCACAATCAGTACCCAAGCAGCCTAACAGTGACGGCGCCGAGTGTGTGTGCGTGGCCGAAATGAGAATCCGCTCGGATGGAATCCCCGTGCCCTTAGCTGCCAGGTCTTTGGCCTCGTCGGCCAATGACCGAGGGATCACGCAGCTGTCGACCACTACGATTGCCAGTTGCACGGTACTATCGTCAAGCACCAGACAACGCGCATGCAGCGGATCATGGACCTGATTGGCAACCCGCTCTCGAACACCTCCATTCACAAGAACGGGGAATTCCAGTGGCGTGATATCAATGGCATAGGCACCGGCACGAAGAATCTTTGCTGGCTCTTTGCCCTGTTGTCCGGATTCGGTGTTGGTAGCCATCGACGTCGGCACGCAGGTCCAAGCAATCGCGATGGCAGCAATGGCGACGTTCAGAGCCATTTTACGTTCAGAATAACGAGAGCAAGCAAAACGGTGATACATTGCGATGATCCTCCAAATTTTCGTAAATAAAATGAGATAAGTTACTGATATGAACCGTGATGTCCCGTATACACTTCACTGAAACACTCCTGCAAACTTCAAGTCCCTTAATACCAAAATTTCATCTCAATTTCAACAACCTTACGAAAAATTCACCCAGCACGAAATTGCCTGAGCATTTATCTGGTGCATCATCCAGTGCATTTGGCAGAATTTCTCCAGCGAGGATTTGGCTCTGGTATGATGTGGCTGGCAGACCTTGCTGCATCAACAGGCATAATGGTCTTTGTTATCTGTATCGAGTTCTCTTGACAGCGGTGAGCATAGGGCAAGTCCGTCAGGGAGGTGAGGAATGTCGCGACTTCATCGATAGCGGCCAGCCGGGAAGCTTATCACACGATTGGAGTGCAAGGATGGCAAATGCACTGCCGAAATTGGAGAAGTAATGTAGACTGTCCTTGGCGGGCGAACGGGAAAACCATTTTCCACTGACTCGTTGGTTGTTCAACAACCAGTTGACGCCGCGTCGCAGTTGCGGGTCATTGCTCGACACGCCCAATTCGCGGGCAATAATGATAGTGAAACCGGTAGCGTAGGCGTCGCTGGTCTTCGTGTCGTGTGGCTTGCCGTCCAATCGCTTGAGGTCCTTCCAGTCCGCCAACAGACCAGGCGTGGACCATCCACCGTCGGGACGTTGAAGTGTGAGCAACTCGCAGAGTGTCTTCGCCCGCTGTTGATCGTTCATCAAATCGTTGACATAACATGATGCCCAAGCGATCATTGCCCGATGATGTAGTGACAAAGGTGGGTTGTTCTTCAAGAATATACGTATTTTCTCAAGGCCTCGGTGAGCTTCTTTCGTCTCGACATATCGATCCGGGGCAATTCCCGTGGTCAGAGCTGCGAGCGTGACGCCGTAGTGCTCGTCGTATTCAGTCGGGGGATAACCGTCATTGCGCCAGGTCCAACCCCCATCTTCCCGCTGGAAGTCCCACATCACCCGGAGAGCCTGGCGTGTAATCGGGTGCAATTGACCCGTGGTCTGTAAATCGTTGAAGGCAAGTCCGGAAGCGACAACCACGGTTTCTTGTACATTTCGCGGGGGCCGCTCTTTCCACCGTTTGGTTACATACTCTTCGAACAGGCCACGAACCTCTCCTGAATCTTTCAAGACTGAACTCAGGGCAGGCCGCGCAAACATATAGCCCATATTCACATGACATGCCGCACAATTACGCGACTTCTGCCAGTGAAGTGACGCTGTGTCGAGATAACGAGCCGCGTTTTCAGCCGAAAATACTTCCGCAATGGGCTCGTCAGCAGTGATCTGACCCGGGTCGACGACATTAGCAAGCGTGACCAACTCACCCGCCAAGCCGAGGTCAGGGGCAATGAGGACAAGACACCATCCAGTAATTAACCAGCCAAATTTCCTGAACTGGAGCATTAGAGGTTGCATGATATGTAATAGTAGTACATTTGATTTCCACATACAGGGATTATGATACAAACATGGGCATAACGGTTCAAGGAAAAAAGCTGCCCAGGGGGCAGGCGAATCTTGGGTCTTGAGTGTTATACCCCACACAACACGACAAGAAAATTCAGCTGCAATTGCCTTAATGGCAAGAAGTGTTGCCAAAATAATCCTGTTATAGAATTATTGAGAGCTCCTCTGAACGTATTCATTAATCGAAGAAAAAGCTGCTCTCGCTCAATTTCATTATGAGAGCGGTTATGGATCGTCAAATCTGACATCTGTGGTGACACGAATTTATCGCAAAACATTGTCTTTTTCTGCAAACGTGAAGCCACTGTTGAATCAATAATGCAGCGGTCTCATGCTCGCTTGACAAGCGCAACAAGCTCTAAGTTAAACATCATTTTTTGCGAAAAGGCAGAATTAATACTAACGTATTTATTTTTATCTAAAGCTTCAAGCTCTTACTTCTTGATGTTCTTATAGTCTTCCCATATTGGATGGGGCTTAGTTATCTCTTTGTAAAGTTCCGGCCTTCTTTGCTGAAAGTTCCTGCTGTTCTTCCGGGCGATGCGAAGTCTTTTCAAATCAAATTCTGCGGTAATATAATCCTCTCCTGTTTGCCGGCAAAATGCATCAATTTTATTCGGGTATTGTGCAAGCATTGTCCCCGCCCCGTAGTCCTGATTGGTACATATCATTGAGACAAGGTTTTGTTCCATAAAGGTCCTGACGTAATAATCCTGGATACTACCTCCCCTGCCGTTAATCCAAACGATGATTTCAGCACCTTTTAGAGAAAGAACACTGTAGGTTTCCGGAAAATAGCCGTCATAGCAGATAAGGATACCGATCCTGCCAAAATCCAGGTCAAATACAGGCAGGTTATTACCTCTCTTCATTATCCACTCCGGGTCGTTTTCTATAAACCACTGTTTATCTTTTCCCGACGGCGGCTTTGAGTAGGCAGGCAGTTCGTCATAAGTATCCACCGCTGCGTGTGTCTTGTAGTATTTGCCGACAATGTCGCCTTCCCGGCCAAACAACAACGCCGTACTTGAAAACGATTCGTCCTTAAAGACCTCCCAACAGCCAACAATTACATAAATACTATTCTCTGCTGCCGCTTTGGATATTTTTTGGGTTTGCGATCCCGGTACAGAGATTCTACCCAGATGGTATTCAGGGAAAACAACCAGTTGTACACCATCCCTTGCCGCTCTTTCAACATACTTCACAACCGACTCAACAGGATTGCACCCTTCCTTGATTTTAAGCCATTTGTCATAGCCGCTAATTTGTACCGCAGCGACTTTGACCTTGTCAGGCCATTTTGCGATCTCATCTGGATTTGTTCTTTGCTGCGTGCAGGACAAGGTAGTTATGAGAAATACGATCAAGATTACTTTTGAATTTTCCCCAATGTTCATTTCCTTTTTCCTGTCAAATATCTTTTGCTCCTTAATGTCCAAGGCTACTCTTGACGCCGCTTGCATTTGTCAAGTGCAAATGAGGCTGTTTTAATGGTACCTTGTCACTCTTTAAAAAGCTTTATTTTACGGCAGCTTTGCTCGCCACTCTTCGGCGTTTACTTCTTCACGATCGCGGCAACCCAGCCGCCCTTGTATGGAGCGGAGATCGTCACAACACCATCGCTCTCAATAGTTTTTTTCATAAGGCGGTAGCCCCCAGCGGCCGACGTCCGAGTGCGTACGCCCATGGAAACACTAATCCATGTCACATCGAAGGGGCCCGTTACGTCGGATAGATCCAGCCCGACAGACCCACCATTCGTGAAATAGAGTGCGTAGCGTTCTCCGGGCTTCGCCGCCAGGTAGGCCTCGTTGCTCTCGCGGTCCGAAAGCAGCCCCATCTGCGGCGTGATATCCCAGAACTTGATCAGGCTCTCCAGAATGCGCGCTGCCTTGATGCTCCCTTTGGCGAGGTCGTTGAGCCCGTTGCCGGAGTCCGGACGGTGGAACCGGGCGCTCGCCGAGCCGCCGAGGATGTTTCGCCAGAATCGCTCAACACCATCCTCAGGCCCGCCCGTCCCAAAGCTCTTGTAGCCGCTACCATAGATCTTGGTGTGATTGCTGGGGCGCGGATGCGTGTTGATCTGTCGCAAAAGCCACTGCAGCCTTTCCCAGTGCGTCTCATCGTAGCTCCGGCTGTTCACCTGCGAGATGTCGGCAAACATGTAGTGCTCGGCGTCTTTGAAGATGATCGGGGTATGTTTCGCTTTGTCGGCGTCGAACGCATCGTCGAACATGTCGGTCGTGCAGACCGTCACGCCCTTTTCGGCAGCCTTGGACTTGATGAACTGAATCCAGTACTGCCCCCATTCCGCCGAGGTGGAAGTCTCGTTGTCCATGCAGTAGAGGACATGCCCATAGTCCAGGCTGTAGGACAGCATCTTGGCGACGAATGCCTCCTGGTGCATCCGAATGACATCGAGCTTCTTGCTATATCGCGCCATGCCTTTGATTGAGTGAAAGAAAGGTTGTAGGTCTCGAGCGGAATGCTGGGGGTACTTGGAAGCAAAGCCTGTTTGCTCGTAGGTGTAGTTCACGTTGTTGCCGGGATTCCAAGGGCTGACCTCCCAGTTCAGTGTCGAATAGTCGAAGCGGTCCCAAACCTCGATCTGCACAATAATTTCTCGCTCGGCGGTCCACTTCAGCATGTTCTGAAAGCGCCTCCAGTATTCCTGGTTCCATTGGTCAAGATCGAACTTTCCGTCCGGCAGCAGCTTGTGCGGCTTGAGGTCCTTGCCTTCCCGCTGGCTCATCGTATTGCGAACGTAATTGGCCCCTACCGCCTGTATTTCGTCGAGATGTGTTTTGAGGTCATCGAGCAAAAAGATATGGTCCGTCTTACTCCCACCCAACAGCATCACGGGTTTACCATTGTATTGCCAGTAACGCGGGTTTTTCATATAGGGTTGAATGCAATCGGTGTTCTTGTCTTTGGCAGACAACCGCGAGACGCCAGCCGTGTTCAAGACGACTGCCGCGGCCGCAAACCGGCCGCCATACACCAGTTTGTTCCATTCATCAGGACGTTCCCGTGCAACGGTTTGGGCATTCGCATCTAATGTAAACAGGCAGGACGTTAGCAATATCCAAATCAAAGCATATAATCTCATACTAATCTCCTTTCAATAGTCCCACAGTATACTTAATTAATCCGATTTAATCTTTAAAATATTTGTATTTTAGGCAAAAATTTGGGATTTAGTGCCTTCGTAAATCATGAAATTCGGCATCTGTGGTGTCATTTTGGAGACACGCTGTCACCTGGAAATCAGGGTGTTTTCCAGCTCCCGAAAGAGGTGACTTTTCGAGGAATCCTGGCATTTTACAACTCATGAAAATGGGGCCATTTTGGGGGCAACTACTGCTGAATAAAACCAAACAATTCGTTCGCTTATGTGTCAAATAAATTTTTATACCGGCAATTCTGGCTGTCAAATCAAAGTTATCTCTCCGTGCTGTTGAAATATCCACTTGAAATGCAACTTTTGTCAGTTTACTATATAGAATAAGAGTTTGTAATTGTAAGTAGACCTGCTTTCAGTAAATTGACAGGCAAAACATACTAATTGAGAGGTAAAAAATGCGAGAATTGATATTAAACAAAATATGTGTTTCTTTAGTGTTAGTTTCCGTAGTCTGCTGGGGGAATCTGACTGGGGGTGAAATGTTTAGCAGCAAAAATATACCTCTTCCTGAACATCCACGTCCTGATTTTCAGAGACAGCAATGGCTAAATCTCAACGGCCCCTGGCAATTTCGCTTTGACGAAAAAAATGTGGGACAAAAGGAACAGTGGTTTAAGGCTAAAGTCAATTTCCCGGACACTATTATGGTTCCTTTTCCATGGGGTTCGAAACTGTCAGGAATTGAGGATAAGGCGGACATTGGCTGGTATTCACGGTCGTTAACCATTCCTAAATCCTGGCAAAGGAAACGGGTATTTCTAGTGATTGGGGCTTGCGATTGGCACACAACTGCCTGGCTGGACGGAAACTTACTGGGCGATTACCAGGGAGGTTACACTCCTTTCGAGTTTGATATTACACCGCATTTGAAAAACGGAAAAACTCATCGCCTGGTTTTACGCGTTGATGACACACCTCATAAATTTAAATTGGAGGGTAAGCAAGGTTATGGCAGAGCTGCGGGGATTTGGCAAACTGTCTACATCGAGTCTCGGCCCCAAGTAGCTCTGGAAACTGTTCATTTCACACCTGATATAGATAACAAGAAAGTTATAGTGGAAGCAACTCTTGATAAAGCCGCTCCGGAAGATATGAAATTACAACTTCAATTTAAATCATATGACTTAGCGAATCCTAATATTATCCATACAGTTCAGAAAGGAACCATGGAAATACAATTTGATGTTGCTATTAGAAAGCCACGTCTATGGTCACTGGAGGATCCGTATCTTTATGAGGTTGAGGTTATCTTGCTTGGACCTGATGAAATTGAAGATCGCCTGTCCACATACTTTGGTATGCGAAAGGTTAGTGTGGTCAATCTACCTGGTACTAACTTTTCTTATATCGCACTAAACAATAAGCCGATATATCTTCAATTAACTCTGGACCAGTCTTATCATCCAGAAGGATTTTACACTTTCCCCAGTGATAATTTTATGCGAGACGAGATATTACGCACTCGACGCATCGGCCTTAACGGGCAACGTATTCACATTAAAGTAGAGGTGCCGCGTAAACTGTACTGGGCTGATCGGCTGGGTGTATTGATTATGGCTGATGTTCCGAACAGCTGGGGACCTCCTGATGCCAGAATGCGACAGGAGACGGAAGTAGCGCTGCGTGGTATGATTCGCCGTGATTATAACCATCCTTCGATATTTTCCTGGGTGAATTTTAATGAAACATGGGGACTGCGAACGCCAAAGAAGGGCTATACCACAGAAACTCAGGAATGGGTAGCTTCCATTTATCGATTGACCAGAAAGCTTGATCCGACTCGGCTGGTGGAAGACAACTCTCCCTGCAACAATGACCACGTTGCTACAGATATTAACAGTTGGCACGCCTATTTGCCCGGTTATGCCTGGCGTAATCTATTGGGAAAGATTACTCGTGACACCTATCCTGGATCGAATTGGAATTTTATTGGTGGACGTACACAAGGCAATCAGCCTCTGCTAAACAGCGAATGCGGCAATGTTTGGGGTTATCAAGGAAGCGCCGGTGACGTCGACTGGAGCTGGGACTATCATATTATGATGAACGAGTTCAGGCGGCATCCTAAGGTGTGTGGCTGGTTATATACGGAACATCATGATGTCATCAATGAATGGAACGGCTATTATAAGTATAATCGTTCTGACAAGTACACAGGCTTGTCTGAAGTGGTTCAGGGCATGAGCTTGAGAGATTTGCACGGTCAATTTTTCATTGCCTCAGAAAGGGAGTTATGCCGTAGAGTTAAACCGGGTGAGAAGGTCCAAGTGCCTCTTTATGCTTCTTTCATGACGGATCAAGCAGTAGGCGAAAATTTAATGTTACGGGCGGAACTATTCGGCTGGGATACACTTGGGCATCATGAGACTTATTACCAACATAAGCGCAATATTTCTTATAGTCCATGGATGAGTAAGGAACTTGAACCAATATCGGTAACCATGCCCGACAAACCGGTACTGGTTGTATTGAGTTTAGTTTTGGAAGATGAATTAGGAAACATCCTGCACCGCAATTTTACGGCGTATCTGGTATCAGAAATGGAATCTCCTCGCGAAGAGACAATTACCTCAAATTCTAAGAAAATCAAAGTGATTCGTTTTGCCCCCAATAGTTTTAAGAAGGCTAAATGGTCCATTAAACATTGGCAGGTGCTCGAAGGGTTGAAAGTCAACGGTGCTGGAGCGGGGTATTTTGAATATTCTCTGCCGTGGCCTGCGGATTTGAAGGTCGAGAATATTATCGAAGCCAACTTCCGTGCTGAAGTTTCTGCCAAGCAACTCTTTGGCAAGGACAGGGAAGGTGTTGGCAAACAAGAAGGTGATTTCATGCGTGGCAAGGGGACACATGATCCCAGTCTGAATCCTAATTCCTACCCAATGACCGATGAGACTCGTTTCCCAAGTGCCGTTCGCATACGCGTAACCGGCCAGGCTGTGGGGACTTTTGATCTGCAAGATGATCCGGCTGATCACCGTGGAATTCTTTCCTGGTATAGCCAGAAACGTGACCGAAAACTGCGCGAAGCCGGCTCGTACGGGTATTTGGTCAACGCGTATATTCCAATCTCACTTTTGCAGGAAACAGCCGCAAAAAAAGAAATAATATTAAGACTGGAAGTTGACAATGCACTGCCGGGAGGGTTAGCGATTTATGGTGAGCGATTTGGCCGATATCCTCTTGATCCGACTATAGTTTTTGTACTGAAAAATTGAATGGCATATTTGAGATATTCGGAGATAGTAACAATTCCTTCGTAGATGATTATTAAAGTGTAATCTCACCGCTCAGGCAATTTTAGAATTTTTGCTATGATTGGTGCGAGCCTATCCGCCATTAATTGAAATCCAAGATCGTTGGGGTGTGATCCATCCACAAGCCCATCAACTTCATTTGGGCCAAGTAATGAATATCCTTCGATAAGAGAAAGGTTTTTATCTCCCTCAGCGACCAATTTTTTATATGTTTTCCGTATCACATCGCGTTTCGCTTCAATAAATTCATGACTGCCCAAAAGTGATGATTCACGTGCAGCATATATTCGAGTTACGAGGATAATTGGGATTGTGGGATGTTTTTCACGGATAGTACGAACGAACGGTTCATAAACTTTTTCCAGGGTTTCCCAGTTTTTATTGTTGGCCATGAAATCAAGAACAAAGCAAGACGCATCGATTTCTGCTACGGCATCTGCAACTTCTTTTTCGCCCTTTCCATTTCCGGAAAAACCGAGGTTAACATGGTCAAGGTTAAGATTTCTGCAGAGTATTGCCTGGTAACTCATACCGGCTCGGCTTGCACAGCCGCCTTGGGTGATTGATGTTCCGTAAAATACAACTGGTTTTGGTATTGCAAATGGAGAAGGTTTTTTAATTATAGCGTTAGAATTGGTCCCGATTGCTTTAATTTTTAATCCATTGTACAGAGGAAGATATAAAACATGCTCTCGATATTCAGGAGATGCATTTTTAAAATAAATATTTTCAACATTTATCTCTTTCCCGTGAATTGCTGTTCCTATGTAACTGTTGTCGGTATATAGATCCACTCCGCTTTGTCCAAATACATGCATGTTTTTCATTCCGGACATACGAAGATTTTCATAGCGGATAGCTAAAGTTGAGCAGTCGCTTTTAAATCTGATTAGAGCACCGCTTGTGGATTGTGCCAAATTCCATACTGGTGCTCGAACGATCTCTTTAAGTCGTTTAGGCAGGCGGAATAAATCGGGACTATTTTCATCAAACCATGCTAAACCGTTCACTTCAAAGGATGAATCGGGGAATGAGATCCAACGAATATCATCCTCTGCAAATAACATTGTTGGAAAAATAAACATCACAAATAAAATAGCGATTAAGGCATGTTTCATCATGAGATTCTAACGCTCCTTTACAAATAGATCTGTTTTCTGTTATAGAATTCTGATTTTTATCATAAATTTTGATCCAAAACTACTATATCATATAGAGTTGTCCTACTCAAAAAATTCGAACTTGTCTAATTTCAACAGCTTATGTAAGCTCCCTGAATAACGATTAAGGATTAATTCTATAGGAATATTCGGGAGGAAGCAATCGTGAGTATCCTTGCCAAGCTCATCTTTGAATTTCTAAGACTTATTCAAGAGCAAACAAGACATAGTTCTTGAAAATCTTGCTCTCTGCAGCAAAGATCTTGATCCAGCTGGTTTCTTATCCGGCCTGATCGACTACGTTCGCATCTACAACGTGGCCTTATCGAAAAACATTGGCCTTTTTCTTCGCACGTGAAGTCCCTGCTGGATCAATAATGCGGCGGTCCGATGACTGCTTGACAAGCGCACAGTGTCCCCTACTGGCCCTCTCCCGAAAGCTGTGCCAAGGAAAAGGGCTGCGTGTTTGAGACACGCAGCCCTTCAGTAGTGCATCTCTAACTGGGCATCGACCCGGCAATTAGGGCTCGTACACAATCTCGATGCTGTCCACATCAATCGTGCCCTGGGTTTCGCTCTGGCCCTCGGAGCTGCCGATGACCATACCGGTCACCTCAATCAGGCCCTCGAAGGTCTGAGGATTGCCGCCCCAGCCCGGGATGATGTTCTCGGGCAGGATCTCCACCGTGCTCCACTCTCCATCGGTCAACAGGTCGACATCTGTGGCCCAGGGCTGCCCGGCTTCCACAGTGTTGCCGATGGGGGCGTACCCGTTGGGATACCAGTTGCTGTCGTTTTTCACGATCCAGGCCTCACCCGACAGGAAACTGGGATCATTGGCCGTACCGCCCTGGTAGAATTTCATATAGATCAATCCCACACGATCACTGCCCGGACGACGGCGCAGCGACAGACGGAGCTTGAAGCTCTCACCATAGGAAGCAAAATCGATAGGAGCGTCGAAGATCATCACGCTCTCGCTGTTGTCCCTCTTGGGAGGACCGTCGCCGTACGAATGGTAGTCCCATTGCATGTACTGGCTGTTCTCCATCCCGCTGCTGGTTACCAGAGTACGGGTCACCTCACCATTGAGGGCCTGGTGATCCACCCAAACCGCATCCAGCTCGGCCTGGTCACCATATGTGTCGAAGTCCTCGATGACGCGGACCTCCATCGTCGGAGCCGAGTGGCTGCTGTCGTAGATACGGATATCGTCGTACAGCATCCGGCCGGCACCCTCCGGATCAGCATCGGCCTCCGGGCCCACGCCCATCGTCAGACGCGTGATCTTGGTCAGATCAAGGGCCGCGAACTCAGACAGCGGAATAAGCCATTCGGTCCACTCCCGGATGTTCGTGGGCGAAACGGCTTGGTCCTCCGGAACATACTCCACCTTGGCCTGGTTGCCCGCTTCGTCCTTGACCGAAATATACAGAGGAGCTGGGGTGTTGAACGGTACGCCGATCTCCTTGTAATCCACGTCCGCCAGAGTCAGCGGAGTGCCGTCCATCGTCACGTTGGAAAATACCGTGGTGTTGACCTCGCTGCTGGTGTGGGAGGTCATGGCCAGACCCATATAGGGCGGAGTATCAAAGAAAAGCACCGTCCTATACAGCTCCTGCCATTCACTGCCATCCTCGCGCTGCCAGCATATGGTGGCACCCGTGCCATTACGCTGGATGCGCACCCAGTGCGGGGCATTTGCATCCTGTATCTGAGCAACAAGGCCGCTTTGATTACCACCATCAGATCCGCGCATTTCTACGACAACACCGTTCTCTGGTGTGACAAAGCAGAAGATGTAGGCCGAGTCGTCATCCAGGCCCGAGCGGAGCATCACGCCCGCCTTGGCCCAACCATTGGTGGCCTCCTGCTCATCGACCCTGGCAATCAGGTCAGCGTTTCCGACGCTCTGGTATGCGAATATAAATTCGTCGTGCGTGCCGCCGATATCACTGCCCGACACCTCAAGCGTGAACTTACTGTCTGCATAAGTCACGCTGGACGTGGGCGGCTGGCGACCCTTGAACCACAGGCCCAGGATTGCGCCGTCATCCTCGGTGAAATCCTTGGGCGGATCGAACCAGCGCGTGCCCTCGGAGTAGTCGACCACATCATTGTGATCGTACGCCAGCGGCAGGGACTGCCCTGATACTCCGTGGACATCCGCGGTCTCCACGTACGGGGCGTACAATGTCCCAAGCTGACCGCCAGAACCGTTGCCCTGTGCCAATTCGACCCACTCGTTATCTACGACGTCCTGCAGGCCCCACTTGTCCTGCCACTTCGAGAACACCAAATAGGGCGATTCGGCACCGTAGGTCTCGAAGTCATCCAGTACCACGAACGGCGCGGTGGTGAAGCTCCAGACGTCCCCGGCCCACGGGCTCTCCGGATCAAGGTCGTTCACCTCGTCGATACGCCAGTAGTACATCTGGCCCCGTTCGGCCTGGGGTGTGAACGTGGTCTCGTCAACCAGACCCATGTCAACACCGGGATCACCGGCTGCCACGGCATCGCGATCTTGGCCGAAGTACACCTGGTGCTTGGCGGCCTTGTGACCCGCAGACCACATCAGGGTCAGGTCCTCGACGGCTACGTCAACCGCACCATCCGCAGGACGCGGACTGCTGGCCTTAGGTGGAGCGGACAGTGCTTGAATGGGAATGGTCTGCAGAGGTATGCTTTCGGTGCTCCAGAGCAGCTCTATCTGGGCGTTGTACCCTACATCGAAGTACTCCACCACGATCTCGTGCTTGCCCGCCTCAAGCTCGACAAATCCCTTGACCTCGGAAATGCCCCAAGAGGCCAGCATATCGTAGAAGACCACCTCACCGTCGATCCAGCAGGCAGCCCCATCGTCCTTGCGGGCCATGATCATGTACGTATCCGTAATCGGCACCTCCAGGAGGCCTTCCCACCGGGCGGAGAATTCGTCTTCTGCCACCACATCGGGCTCCGGTGACGCATTTTGCCATTCGAAAGCAAGCGGGCCCTCAATCCGGGTCAGGACCGGATTGCCCTGCAGGTTCTGGTTATTGAAGTAACTGCCCAGCAGGCCGCCTACGTCGGGACCCTTGGTGGTGAAGCTCCACACATCGCCCTGGATTATCTTGTCCGGAGTCTGGGAATCCACACGCCAGTAGTAGGTGGTCTGCGGATTCAGCAGGCCGGGGTCGTGCTCGTTGTCCGCGACCATCGTGGCACCCTGGCCGCTGACCACGTCGTCCCGGTTCTCGCTGAAGTAGACTATGGCCATCGTGGCGTCCACGCCGGGTTCCCAGGTCAACGTGGTGTTGGGATCCACCCACTTCATGCCGTCCGGCGGATTGGGTGCCGAGGCCTTGCTCTTCTTGAGCTCGAAGCTCCACACGTCACCGGCCACGGTACCATCCGGATTCACGGTTTCCACCCGCCAATAGTACACCTTGCCGGGTTCCAGCGACTGGTCCAGGCTCAAGGTGTACTATTGGCGGGTGGAAACCGTGAATCCGGAT
>JAIVYN010000021.1:0-25461 GCA_048635425.1 Candidatus Aegiribacteria sp. | reverse complement strand
CCGGCACTGCAGCGGGTAAGGAAACAGGCAAAAACAGTTATCTGCCAGTCAAACCTCAAGCAGTGGGGCACTATCTTTGCCATGTATACCGACGACAACAACGGCTTCTTTCCCAGACGCACGCAGTCGGGCGGTCGTTGGATAAATGTCCTGTACGACTACTACTATCGGGAAGAGAAGATACGGGTCTGCCCGATGGCGACAAAAATTAAGGTCCCGTACCCGCCCGGAGCCAGCGGCACACTTACAGCAGGTGGCGACACATTTACGTCCTGGGGCAAGGTGGGTATGACGCCAAACGAACAATGGGGGCCAGTCGGTACGTACGGCAGCTATGGAATCAATCACTGGGTCTATCTGGCCGGGCAAGACCCGCTTTATGGACAGTCCGCTAAATATTACTGGAGGACGGTCAATGTCAAAGGCGGCGCTAACATCCCGCTGTTCCTGGACTGCTGGTTCTTTTGCGGTGGACCGGAGAATGACGATACACCCCCCAGCTATGACGGCGAACGGCTGTCGCCTCATGTAGAATCCATGAACCGCTTTTGCATTAACAGGCACCAGCAGGGCATAAATGGTATCTTTTTGGACTATTCGGCCAGGAAGGTTTGGCTGAAGGAATTGTGGCACGTCAAATGGGCCAGAAACTTTGAAATAAATGCCTCCTCACCACACTGGGAAACCGAAGCACCCTGGATGGCACAATTCAAGGAGCATTGAAGGGAAAGTGCCTAAAGTGAGCTAAAGTGCCTAAAGTGAGCTAAAGTGACAGCGAAGCTGTCATTCTGAGCGAAGCGAAGAATCTCTTATTCGTTGGCCAGATCCTTCGGCTTCGCCTCAGGATGACACTTACGTGTCACTTTAGGCACTCCAAACTTTAGGCGCTGCTCTGGCTCAAATTTGCTCCTGAACCCCGCCCGTGCGGCAGGGGCGAGGGTGAAATTGCGGATAAAAAATGGCCGTGCACTTTTCTTCGAATCGATATTGTTGAGTTTGCTGTCACAGCCAACTCGAGCCGGGTTAATCCACAGCACAACAAACTAACGCTTATGGCTGCTCCGTTCCCGGCCTGACCAGGTTCACGCCGTTTGTTTGCATGGGACCCGACTGTCAACATCGCTTATGGCAGTAGTGACTCAACTCAATCAACCCTCGGAAAAGAATTCAGCCTCGCTATAGCGGATTGCGAGTGTAGGGTACCGCTAACACCCCGCTTAGCACGGCCATTTTTACTCCATCGTCTGCAACCAGTTCTCAGCCACCAGCGCAAAATCCAGCGGATTCATCATTATATTAATCGATTTGGCTTGGTTAAGCAATTTTTTTATGGTTTTTGCCGGGCTACCATCTAAAGCAATTTGTAGCATAAAGTATCGGCTCAAATGTTGCCATTTTCTTTATGGATACAGTTCCCCAGGTGGTATTTAAGTGTCCGAGCATCTTGCTGTTGTTTAAACTTCGGGAATATTCAATCAGTGCCTTTGTGGCTTCTAATTTACGCCAACCGGCCGGCCACACCCGAAAGCCCTTTTCCAGAAACATAGGTATCGATTCGTAGGTATCCCGGGACTCGTAGTGCCAATCGCAGATTATTATATCCTTGGGAATCAGGTCAATAGCTCCAGCGGTGCCATCGGCACCGGCTTCCCACTTTCCGTAATCTATTTTGCCGGCATCGATCAAACGGTCGCCCCACATGAACATTTCAAGCTTATGTTTTTTAACCAGGTGCTGGTAATAGTCATTAACGGCCTTAGCGAAAAGCTTAGCTTTATCTTTACCCTTGCAACGTGGACATGTGTCATGACCTATAAGAAAAACTTCATCCATTCCTACATGAAAGGCATCGGCTTCAAAAGCATCGATCAGCTCGTCCATAAGATTAAATATTATCAGATTAACTTCCGGATGAAGCGGACACCAGCTTCGGCAATAAATCCCTTCATTGTTAGTGTATTGGCCAGGCGTTTCGTCAAATTGAGGATACTTGACTAATAAAGGAGAAGTGCGTTTGCTCCATGACTGATGGCCTAAACACTGAAATTGTGGGATGAGTCGAATATGATGTTTTCTGCATTCAGCAACCAGCTTTTTGATTTGCTCTTTTGTGTTAGGATTGCCTGCTTGTAACTCTGGATGAGATTGATATTCATATCCGTAATTGATTTCTGCTATGATTACGTTAATTCCAACATCTGCCAGCTCGCCTACAACCTCAGTTAGTTGTTCAGTTTTGTCTTGAGTTGTCATCATGACATGTACACCTCGCCAAGGCTCTGATTGCTTTGTAGAAAGTGTGCATGATACGAATAGAACCGGCAGGATACATATTAGTAGCCTGCTGAATAACCATCTACTCATTGTGAAATCTCCTAAATCATAAAATCTATAATAAGAAAAGGTCTTTTAGCTTAGTCCGCCTCGGCGGATCGAGCTGTTGGCAATTATTATACTGGAATGAAGTAGTCAAATACAGGAATTTGGCAGTTGGCCTGTTGCCGAGCTTGGGAATTTGAGAGATTTGTGTAGCTGTTCAGAGGATTAAGAACTCGATAAACGCCTGAGAAGGTCGATTTTTAGGCTCAATGCGTACTCAAAATTATTTGGGAATTATCTATCGTTTTGTATTATTCGTGGCACCGCCGGCCGGTACAGCATCTTTTTCCCAAAGTTGGAGAATGCATTTAAGGATATCTGACCTGCTGATAACGCCTACCACTTTGCCATTTGACGTAACCGGGACTCTTCTGATATTGTTGTCCCTCAAACAATAGCAAACATCCAGCAAAGGTTCATTCTCTTCAAAGTGGATAGCAGGTTGTGTCATAAAATCGTTTACTGTCCGGTCTTTTTCGTCTTCGTAGGTGTGGAATAACCTTAACACATCTTGTTCTGAAAGTATCCCTAACAGAGTCATATCATCTTCGACCACAGGGATACCCGTAATGTTGTTTGTTGACATAATTCTTATGGCTTCAATTGCAGGTATGTCCTTTTTTATGCAAATTACTTGTTTGGTCATAATGTTTTTTGCTTCAAGCATCGTACAGCCCCTTTTTCACCAATCTATTTTATGGATACTAAGGAATGTTTTCCCGGTTAATATTTTAATTACAAGAATGAGCTCATAATTGATTATCCGGCGATAGCCTTCCAGCTTTGGTTTAATTCTTCCATTAGTTTGATTACATCACGTATCATTTGAGGGTCACATTTTATATTAGCCTCAGAGAGGCGATTACTCATAAAGCAATAGAGCTTACGAAGGTTGGTAGCTATTTCGCCGCCGGCGTCCATATCCAGGACCACGTTGAGCTCATTGATTATGTCCTGAGCTTTGTTTATATAGTGGCCCTTTGCCTCGTAGTTATTCGCCTCAAGCTCTTTAATTGCCAGTCTCATAAACTTGACTGCACCATCGTATAGCATAACAATGAGACGGCCTTTACTTTGTGTCGAAACTGTACTGTCCTGGTATGCTGCGATTCCGTTCATAGTATCGCTCCGTTATATCGTATTTCGAGCTGCGAGATGCGTATTGCGTTAGCTTTATCAGGTAATACTCAATACGCACGATGCACCACGATATTTGTTAGCTGGTATCTTTACTTATAGGAAAATGGGAGATGGCTGAGAGTTTGCCCCAGTCATCTCCCTATAGTGTCATTCAACACTCGAATGCTTGCTGTTTTTTATCTGAGCAGTGTCAGTGCCATCTGAGGCATTGTGTTGGCCTGTGCCAACATTGAGATACCGGCCTGTGCGAGCACCTGGTTCCTTGTCATCGCTGCCATTTCGGTAGCCACATCGACGTCTGAAATACGAGACTCGGATGCCCGCAGGTTTTCGACCTGAACGTCTATAACTCCTACTGTGTTTTCCAGACGGTTCATCTTTGCACCGAAGTCTGCACGGGCAGTATTTGCGGTGTCAATTGCTGTGTCCAGCGTTGCCAATGCCGCCATGGCACTGTCTTCGCTGTCGATGTTCAGTGCATCGATGCCAAGACCACTCTGGCTCATATCCTTCATATCAATGGTGATAGTGTCAGTTGAACTACCGAAGACAACTGCAACGCTACCAGTAGCACTGTCGAGCATGCTGATGTTGTTAAATTTGGCCGATGTTGAAATACGTTCGATTTCGCTGGACAACTCATCGAACTCGCTGTCCATAATGGTTCTCTGTGCGCTAGAATAAGTACCCGTAGCCGCCTGTTCAGCCAACTGTTTCATACGTACGATCAGATCGTTGATTGTCTGCATACCGCCTTCTGCCACCTGTAGTAAGCTGATGCCGTCCTGAGCGTTACGAGCACCCTGCTGGAGCACAGCGATGTCGGCACGCATCAATTCGCGAACAGCCAGGCCGGCTGCGTCGTCCTTTGAACTGTTGATGCGCAAGCCCGACGCCAGCCTTTCGACCGATGTGGCCAAGGCATTATAGCTGTTTCCCAGGTGCCTTGCAGCGTTTGCTGCCATAAGGTTGTTCTTAATTGCTAACATATTTTTGACTCCTTAATTTAATAAAGTACCGAACAAATTTTTCTTGGCCCTGTCAAAAGTCCCCAAATACTAATTAGCAGGTGCAACAAGCACGCCGGAAGAATTTGCTTCCACTGGTCATTATCGACCAAAATAGAACAGACTTGAGGGATTTTTCTGGTGGAAGTACCAGCAAAAGCATTGGACCGGTAATCTGGATGAAATCGGAGCTGATATCGCAGACAGGCTGTAAAAAACGGCGAAAAAAGTGGAAAAATTTGTTGAATTATCGGACAATCCAGACTGGAATTTGTGGATTGTTGCTATAGACATTCGGGAAATATTCTTAATCTTAGGAAATGTTCTTAATCTATAAATGTTTTGATAACGAAGGATAATTCTTGTTTGAAGTTTCATAATAGAGTATAGTTCAGGCAATAAAAGAAGCTTTTCTAAGGTCTATCGAGACCGCACGTCGCAAATGGGAGACTCCCGTTGTTACCGAACAACGACAGAGAGAATGAAAACAATGCTCGCCAGTTCAGGAAAACCGACGGGGACAGTAGGGAAACTCTCTCCAGCAGTTCTTTATCCGGATTGACTGTTGAGCAAGCTCTGGACCTCGCGTTTTCCGACTACGATATCGGCCGTTTGTTGGAGGTTGAACAACTCTGCCGGCTGGTCCTTCAGAAGGTTCCCCGCCAAGTCGATGCGATGCAGCTGCTCGCCGCTGTTCTTAGTCAAAGAGGCCAATACACCGAAGCGGTACAGCTTCTGCGGGAGGCCATCAGGCAAGCACCCGGGCATGCCCACATCCATAACAACCTGGGAATAGCGCTGCATAAGCTGGAAAAGTCTCACGAGGCTGTTTCGGAGTTCGGCAAGGCGCTTCAAATTCGGCCGGATTTTGCAAAAGCGCACAATAACCTTGGTGTTGCGCTGATGACGCTGGGCCGTCTGGATAAGGCAGTAACAGCTTGTAGGCAGGCAGTCCGCCTGCAGGGTGATTTCAAGGAGGCATACAACAATCTCGGATTGGCGCTGAAGAAAAAGGGAGAGCTGGGAAACGCGATAGAATCATACGAGAAAGCGATAAACCTTGACCCCGAATATGCCGAGGCCCTGAGCAATCTCGGTATGGCGCTGATTGCTCAGGGTAGATTTGAAGAGGCGGTTTGGAATCTGCAAAAGGCAGTAAGCCTGGTCCCGGATTCAGCCGAATTCCGTGATAATCTGGGTATTTTTTTTAACCGGCAGGGGCGCTTTGAAGAGGCTGTTTGTGCAAGCGAAAAGGCTATATCTTTGCGTCCATCCTCCGTGGAAGCCCACAACAATCTTGGTACCGCGTTGATGGAGCTGGGCCGATTCCCTGATGCAAACACCGCCTTTGAAAAGGCGATTGCCCTTGACCCTGAATGTGCAGAGGCCCATCATAACCGTTCACTTGTCCTGCTGCTGAGGGCTCAATTCGAGCAGGGATGGGCCGAATACGAATGGCGCTGGAGGCATGCCGGTTTTTCCACACCTCTGAGACCGTTCTCCCAGCAGTGGTGGAATGGTACTGTGGAAAATGTGGCAAAGCTGCTCGTATGGGCCGAGCAGGGCATCGGCGACGAAGTGCAGTTTTCGGGGCTCATCCGGCATATACTGTCGCGGGGTATTCACGTCGTTGTCGAATGTGATCGCCGGCTGGTGCCGCTTCTGAGGAGAAGCTTTCCCGGGACTATTGTTGTTGAACGGAGCGACCCTCCGGCATCTTTGCTCAAAGACCCATCAATTACCCATCAGATTCCAATGGCCTCCATTCCGCGTGTGCTGGGGTTGTCGCCGAATTCCATGTGCTTTCAGAATCCCTTTATGGTCCCCGACGAAAAGCAGCACGACCGATTTCGCAGCGAATACAAAGTGGATGGAGCTCCTGTGCTGGTGGGGATAAGCTTTAGAAGCGGAAACAACCGGGAGGGGCAGAAGAGGTCCATCGGATTGGAGTGCTGGGGCTCCGTATTGAAGGTTGGGGGAGCGCGATTTGTGAATCTGCAATACGGAGAGTGTTCGAGGGAATTGCAAGAGGCCTATGAGCGGTTCGGTGTGGAGATTTTGAAAGATGAGAGGATTGACCCTCTTAGGGACTTAGAAAGTTTTGCCGCTCAGGTGGCCGCGATGGACTTGGTAATTTCTGTGGACAATTCAACAGCTCACTTCGCAGGAGCTCTGGGAGTTGAAACGTGGACTATGTTGCCCACCACGCCGGACTGGAGGTGGGGCCTTGAAGGTGACAGGACTCGCTGGTATCCCACCATGCGCCTGTTTAGGCAGGCCGAGAGGGGAGAGTGGAAACCGGTTATTTCAAGGGTTGCCAGAGAGCTTACTTCGTTGATAAACTCGCATGAAAGTCGGTAATTCGGCGTCGCCATAAAGACCTGAGCTGGACACGTCGCAAGTGGGAGAGCAGAAAAGTCGAAGTGTAAAAATTTAGGTCAGGTTTAGAATTTCATCACAAGCTAAAGATTTTATTGAGGCCTGTGAGCCTCTGCATAGTCATAGTTTTCGGCAGCGGTTGGCATCTGTGTTTGGCCTTCCTGTTGTTGAACGTGAGTAACAACTGATACGATTCTAAGGCGGTGAGTGGTGAGTGGATTATCAGGCTATCAGAGTATCACGAAATCAGAGTATCAAGATAACGGGAAGTTGGAAACCACAAAAAAAATTTATCCTGATAACCTGGCATCCTGATACCCACTACCTGGTAACCTGATGCCCTAATATCCTAATGCCAACTCACCAATTAACCACTCACCAATTAACCATCCACAAATTGTTGGTTTCGGGATTTATCGTCAGTATATCTATATCAGCATATTTATAGAGCCGTCAGTAGTGAGCGCCTCCTGTAATTCGGAAATGTTCTCGTAGTTATTATTGTTTATTAACCATTCGTTAATCCCGTTAGTATCGGGATTATTTACCGCCAAATGTGAATTTGTTGAGTCATGTTGCTGGGTCCAGCCGTTTTGCAATGATTGGTCTTTAAGGGCTTCTTGCTCTGGTTGTTCACCCTCGGAGAGCACAACTTCGAGACGTTTGATATGAATACCTGAATCCTGAAGGTTTTGGATTATCTGCGGCAGTACCTGTTGTATCTCTATTCTGGTTTGGGGCTTGCTGACTTCCAATAGGCCTATTATTTGGGAGTCCTGCTCATCGAATTTGATGAAAACCTTTCCCAGCTCCGGTGGATTAAGGCGAATCGTAATCTGCTGGTCCTGCCCTTCCTGGGATAAAGAGCTGTGAATGGATTCAAGAATCTGTTTGCCAATGTCGGCAGAGACACTGCTGGGCGAAGTGTGTCCCGGCAGAGCAGCGGTCTTTGCACCCGCTGCAGAGTTGGGGGATTGCTCTGTAAGGGGAGTTTGTGGGTTGTTGTGCGAAAGTATTTGTTCGAGGTCTGAATCAGAGCTATCATTGGAGGTCGAGCTGCCGCGGTTTTTTGTTTGGCCGGTGGATACTTGGACCGCTGTTACATTCAACTCTTGGACAGTTGGGTTATCTAAGACTTTGTTCCCGGCACGTGGGGACTCTTTGCCGTTGCCACCTGATGATTCTGAGACTATTTCGGGGGCTGCTGCTTTACTACCTGATGGTTGCGCAGCAATCGGTGCAGATTTTTCCGGAGTAGTCCCAACAGGTTGAGATTGTCGTTCGGTGAATTTGGTCTGAACCGGTGGGAAGTTGGTATTCACCGCCGGCGTTTTTTCATTGCCGGGGATGGCTGACTTATCTGTCGTAGCCGCTTCTTCGTTGGTCGTTTTGCTGTCATCGCCAACAAGAGTATCAGCTCCCAGTTTTTTGCCGCTCAATGCAGAGCTTTTGGGGCTGCCGGCGACAAGTGAAGTGTCCGCTATAGCAGTTTTTTCGTCGGCTGTGGTTGTTTTACTATCATCATCAACAAGGGCATTGGGAATCAGTTCTTTGGCGTTTTCCCCATTGCCTGGAGCTTTTGTGGATGCGACCGTGCTATTCGGTATCAGTATTTTATTGTTGTTGTTACCTTGTCCAGGCTGAGTATCGGCAGTACCCTTGGATATATTAGATAAAACGGTTTTAAGTCCAGGTTGGCCTTTGTCGGTAGTTACAAGAAGTTTGATTTCGGCTGATTTGGCTGCTTTTTCGGTAACAGGGGGGGATTTGCCAGCTTTTAAGTTGGTGAGCAGTTGGGCGAGCTCATAGCCGGCTTTCGGCTTGATATTGGTAATGGTGGGGAGACCTTCTTTGCCGTTTTGGACTGTTTGACGGTATTGTGCCAACCAGTCCTGTACTATATCCGGCTGAACGGCCGTGTGAGAGGCGGAGCCTTGCTCTTTTAGTTTTGTGTTGTCCTGGTCTTGCTGGGGCGCTTCAGTTACTGCTGTTTTGCGAAGCGTATGGCTAAAATCTTGTGTAGGCTTGTTTATAGGCTCATTATGGGCGATAGGAGGTGTATTATCGGTCGTTGTTGATTCGGGAGTGTTAGGAGGCGGTGGAGTATCATAAGACGCAGGTGAAAACTGCGTGGCATTTGTGAATGTATTAGGTCTGGGTACAGGAGGGGCCGCAACGGCTGTTCCCGTGAAGAACATATTATCGAATGTCAACAAGTTCGTGTTCATATACCATAACCCATTAAGCCAACATAATAACAGCAACCGTTGTGCCAGTATTTGTAGCCCGACCCCTTGTATATGATAACAGCTTGCTAATACTGAAGTTATGGAAATTGAAAAGATGGTGATTGTTCAAAAATACCTTGCTGTTAGCGGTGTTGGTGGAGAAATATTCCTGGTGCAGGAAAGAATTTCCGGTGTGGGTTGAGGATAATTAGGTTCAAGAACTTTACGAGAAGTGAGGGCATGTAAAAAAGCACGCCATTGTATAAAATCCTGACATCGCTGATGCCTCTCAAATAAGCGATTATTAGGACTTAAAGCGGTTTTTCACACAAGATAGGGGTTAATATGCTGAAAATGACCAGCTTTAAGCGTTTGGCACGATTCTTGCTTATGTTTCTTGAGAGACAAGGTTTGTGCATAGATATATAGATATTGGAAACTTCAGATGTCCAAAACAAACAGCATAATAGCTATTATCGAGGCCGGTATAAAGGCTGAAAGCCTTCGACAGAAAGCGATCGCCAATAATATTGCCAATCTTGAAACTCCGGGATACCGCAGGATTGATGTCAAGTTTGAAGAGTTACTTGCCAAATCCCTGGATTCATCCGGGTCAGTTGACCTTAGTAAACTTGAGCCGCAGATTTATAGGCCCAGACAGACACCGGTAAAGTCAAACGGCAACGATGTTACTTTGGAAAGCGAAGTGGGTGCAATGATTAAAAATAGTCTTCGCTACACGACATATATCCGGCTGCTCAACAAGAAGTACAGGGGGATTGAATTGGCAATAAACGTAGGTGCAAGATAGTAAACCATTGTTGGTCGACGTGGCACGGCCATCCCTTCGGCTCCGCTCAGGACAGGCTTGGCCGTGTTTTCACGGGCTGGAAGCCCGTGCCACGATTTGGAAACAATTGAGAGAGGAACAGAACAAATGAAAGTTGACAATTTTTTCAGCCCTATAGATATAGCGATTTCGGGTTTGCAGGCACAGGGCAAACATATGGAAGTGATTTCGTCGAATGTTGCCAACGCCCGCACAAGCGATGCCGGCAAGGGTGAGCCTTATCGCAGACTCGAAGCGGCGTTCAAATCAGATGGTGATTTGGGCGGTGTTGAACTGGGCGAAATTCTTCCGGATATGGGCGATTTTCTTAGGGTTTATGACCCCAGCAGCCCTCGGGCGGATAAGGAGGGATACGTTTCAATGCCCAATATAAATTTGCCGCTTGAGATGATGAATCTGAATATTGCAACGCGGGTGTATCAAGCCAACGTAGCGGTCTTGAAGCGTTACCAGCGAATGGTGGAAACCACGCTCGAATTACTTCGATAAGTTGAGGAATAAGTAATGGTTAACTCAAATGCAAATATAATTGGTGTCCAAAACTCAATGAAGAGTATTTTGGAACCCCGCTCGGTACAACCCAGGAACAATCTCGATTCTTCCGGGATGCCGAAAGTGGGTAGTTCCGACGACGAGAAGGCGGACTTTGCTAATGCTGTGAAGAACTACATATCCAACGTTTCTGAGCTTCAACAGTCTTCAAATATGTCCATAAAGGATTTGTTATCGGGTAAGAATGAGGATATCACCTCAGTGATCTCGGCGGTGGCTAAAGCGGATATAAGTTTTAAGCTTCTTGTGGGCGTTAGAAATAAGCTGATTGAAGCGTATAAGCAAACTATGAATATGCCATTGTAATTGGTGAGTAGTGAGTGGTGAGTAGTGAGTAGCCAATTAACCACTCACCAATTAATGAAAGGGCTTAATGAACTTTTTCCAAAAGATAAGTGTGGTTTGGCAAAAGATAGGTCTCGTTCAGCGGGCCTTGCTTATTGCGCTTTTCCTTACATTTGTTGCTGCCGGTGCTCTGCTTACATATTGGGCCCGCAGGCCTGATATGAGAATGCTATACCAGGAAATTGCACCTGAAGAGGCGGCTAAGATTACAGAGAAAATCAGTGATAAAGGCATTGCTTACGAATTGCGAAACGGCGGGACAAGTATCTACGTGCCGAGAGAACAGGTTTATCAGCTTCGTTTGGATATGGCAAAAGAGGGCCTTCCAATAGGTGAGCAGGGCGGTTACAAGATATTTGATAATGAAAAAATCGGCATCAGCCCGTTCGTCCAAAGCGTCAACCTCAAACGGGCACTACAGGAAGAGCTTGCCAAGAGCATCCAAATGATAGACGGTGTCGTTCACGCCCGTATCCATTTAGTAAGCCCTGAACAAACGCTTTTTACACCTGATGCCGGCAAAAGCACCGCTTCTGTGGTTCTTCGACTGAGACCGGGTTATACATTAAGCGCTTTGAATATCGCGGCAATTACTCATCTGGTCTCCGGCAGTGTTGAAGGGCTTACATCCGAAAATGTTACCGTGATAGACAGCCGGGGCAATCTTCTTTCCCGTGAATCTGACCCAACTATGGCCAGCGGGGCAAGTACTGTTCAGGATTATAGGGAAAGGGTGGAGCAGAACTTAGCCCGCAAGGTTGAGGATATGCTTGCCGCTGTTTTGGGACCCGGCCGGGCAACGGTAAAGGTTAGTGCCATTATTGATATGAACAGCGTTAGCACCGTTACAGAAAAGCTTGACCCAAAGGGAGTTGCTACTACCGAAGAGATTACAACCAATTCTGAAACTGGAGCCAGCACACCATCGGCAGCGGGCGAGCCGGCCATACCGGGAAGTATAAAGAAAGATGAAATAATTATTACCGAATACGAGATCGGCAAGACTGTAACACAGGAGGTTGTTTTGCCGGGCCAAATAAAATCTCTGAAAGTAGCGGCATTTGTTGACTTATCTGTATCAGACGCTAATGATGCAGGTTCCAGTGGTACCGCCGCAAAGATAATGCAAGAATCTGATGTGATAGCAATTATCCAAAATGCTCTTGGTCTTGAGGATGAAACTGCAATCAAAGTAGTTGATGTTAAGTTCAATCGTCCGCTTGAATCACTGGTTGAAGAAGAGCCGTCCAGTTGGCCTCGCTATATAGCGATTGCCCGCCAGGCTTCTTTAGGCATTATGGCAGTTTGCGCGCTGCTCGTTCTTCGTATGTTCCGTGGTGCAAAGAGTAAGGTGGCATCGACGGCCTCAGCAGGGCAATTGCCCGAAGCAGAAAGGGCCGCCGGCCTTCTTCCAGGCGGAGGCGGGAGCTCCGAGCCATTAGTCTTGCGCAAACAGATAGCCGGTGCTTTGGAACAAGACCCTGAGCGTGTCAGGCAATTGTTTGCCAGTTGGCTCGAAGAAAAGGCGGAATAAAAATCGCAATGCATGAATCGTAATGCGTATAGCGAAACAATAAGCAGCACGATATACAAGACGCGAATATCGAATGCCGAACAAGGAATATCAAATTTCGAGCAGGAAATATTTTCGAACGAGATACAAGGCAGGTATCCGTCCGTTGCGGACTTCTGACAGGCGGCTCCGAGATACGAAAAAGGAATTAACGGGTAAACAAAAAGCTGCAATGTTGTTGATGAGTCTGGATACGGCAACCGCTTCTGAGCTTCTCAAAGGTGTTGATGCCAAAGTGGTACAGGAATTGACAGCGGAATTGGCACATCTGGATGCCGCTGATTCCAGCAGGAACAGGCAGAGCTTGAAACTTGCCCGGCAGTTCTGTAATTCACTGCAGACCAACCATGGTTTTCGTCTTAAAGGTTTCCTAAAAGCATTATTGAAGAGTACCGTAGGTGATGAGAAGACAGAGCAGATCCAGACCGGAATACAGGAACTGCTGTACAAAGACGACCCTTTCATATCTATTCGTTCCGCCGACTCTCAAACGGTAGCAACAATTCTGGAGAATGAGCACCCTCAGACTGCCGCGGTGGTTTTATCAGAACTGCCGGTGGAGAAAAACTCGGAGGTGCTCAGCTTTTTGGACTGGGGTATCCGAGTTAGTGTTGTCAATAGGATGAGCAGTTGTGGGGTTATGAGCGCCGAAGCAAAAACACGGATAGCAGAAACAGTTTGCAGACGTCTTGAGGCTGTTGCTGCCCCCGTGCTTTCTTGCGAAAGCAAGAACGGGGGCGCAGGTGGACCTTTACCGACACTCGTCGCGGCGAAGGCCGAGGCAGCAGCAGCACAGTCTGAACCGTCTTTGAGAAAATTGGCTGTTGTTTTGAGAAACCTGGGTAAAGAGATTCGAGATGGTCTGCTTGGCGCCATACAGGGAAAAAACAGACAGGCCGGTGAAATAGTAGCTGACTTGATGATAGTATGGGAGGATATTCCGCAAATTGCTGACAGGTCGTTGAAAGAGGCCCTGAGACGAATTGATGTAAGCAAGTTAGGGCTGGCATTAGTCAAGGCCGACGATAAATTCTTTCGGAAAATAAAATCCAATATCTCCGAGCCAATGGCTGTTATGCTGGAAGAGGAAGCGATATTTATGTCAGCTTACAAAAAGAAAGATGTTGAAGAAGCCAGAGAGGAAATTGTCCGGGTCTTGCGCGAAATGAATGAGAAAGGTGAGCTTGCATTTATAGAAGAAGAATGCAATGCTTGACAGAATTGCAGGCCAATATTACCGGTAGTAAAAATCGCCAGAGATATTAGCACGAAATATTCAAAAGAGGGATTAACTAAGCGATGTTGACGGGTAAACAAAAAGCTGCGATGTTGTTGATGAGTTTGGATGGTGCGACTGCTACTGAGCTGCTTAAGGGACTTGACGCCGAAGATATTCAGGAGATTGCTATGGAGCTTGCCCGAATCGACACCTCGGAGCAGAACGATGCCAGAGAACAAGCGAAAGTTGCCCTTGAGTTCTGTAGCTCACTTAAAAAAAAGCAAACTTATAGATTTAATATGAAAACTTTTTTCGACGAAATGCTTGTGAGCGTCCTTGACAAAGATAGGGCCGAGCAAATCCAATCCCGCGTTAAAAAGGCTACGGGAAATAAAGACCTGTTTATGGATATTCGTTTGGCAAGCACGGACGAATTAGTTCTTGCGTTGGAAGGTGAACATCCACAGACGATAGCTGTGGTGCTGTCAGAGTTAGCTCCAAAGAAAAGCCAGGAGGTCCTGTCGCATTTGAGCGAAGAAGCTCGACTTAAAGCTGTGTGCAGGATGACGAATCCGGAACTGGTGGGCAGTGAAGTGAAGCAGCGGATCGCATTTACATTTAGCGAACGGCTGGAGAGTTTCAAAGGAGAGGCTCTTCCGGAAAAACCGGAGCAGACTTTACGAAAACTGGCTATTGTGTTAAGTGGTCTGGAAAAAGACCTGCGAGACCGAATGCTTGATGAGCTCAGCAAACATGATGAAGAAACCTCCACTATGGTAAGGCGTTTGATGATAACGTGGGAAGATATTTCGTCAATAGCAGACAGGTCTATGCAGGAAGCGCTGCGATCCGTGGAGCCGAGCAGATTAGCAGTAGCGCTTTATGGAGCCGATGAAGATATTGTGCAAAAGATACGCTCAAATATATCTGAGCGGGCGGTGGCTATGCTTGACGAAGAAATTTCACTGATGCAGGAGCCGCTGGAAAAAGAAGTTCTTGATGCCAGAGAAGAAGTTGTCGGTCCGCTGCGAGATGCCAATGAGGAGGGCAAGCTTAGATTAGTAGGGCGGTAACAGAATGACGCAGACGCTTACAGTCCATCTTGAGAAGCCGATTGCCTCGGCCAGAATTATGGATGATTCTGCCGGTCGTAGTGGAGTCGATTCAGCAACAAATGCCGAGCGAATTTTGACACAGGAATCGGAGGCTCAGAAAACTGCTTTTTCACAGGCTTACCAGGCGCTTAATGCCGTGGTAAAAAAACTGAACGAGTTTTACGACAAAGTATTTGTCGAGCAAAAAGAAGAGATTGCTAAACTTTCAGTGGAAATCGCCAGAAAGATTTTGATGCAAAAAGTAGAAGATGGTGCATATGAAATAGAATCTATCGTCAAAGAAGCACTCAAAAATGCTCCGACCCGCCAGGATATAGTAGTGCATTTGAATCATGAAGACTGTGCGCGATGTCAGAAGGCACAGCAGGATGAAGCAGACGGCGACTTAGCCGGTATTAAGTTTGTTTCTGACCCAAAGATTGGGCGGGCTGAATGCCTGCTTGAGAGCCCAAAAGGAATAATCGAATCGTTGATTAACGAACATCTGGAAAGAGTTGGTAAAGCACTTAAAAAGGCAGAATGAGTTATGGCTACAAGTGAGGTTGGTAACAGTTTGATTGATTTTGAGAAGTTTCACTCGGCGCTGCGCGGCGTAAATTTGCTGGATTGCCAGGGTTTTGTGGTCCGGGTCTCCGGCCTGACGGTTGAATCTACCGGTCCGTCAATAGGTTTAGGAGAGCTTTGCGGGATCCAGATCCGTGACGGTCGGCGTGTTTTGGCTGAAGTGGTAGGTTTCCAGAATGACCATCTTATCCTGTTGCCCCTGGAGCATATAGATGGTATATCGCCGGGCGATACGGTAACCGCCCGCACTACTCAACGCCATATTACCCTAAGCGAAAGTGTTTTAGGTAGAGTTGTGAACGGATTGGGAGAACCTATAGATAATAAAGGGCCGTTAACAGGCGCTGATAAGAAGGCGTTGGATGCAAGTAGTCCGCCACCTTTGAGCCGGGAGAAAATTACCAATCCTTTGGCTCTGGGTATCAGGTCGATGGACGGCGTATTAACCTTTGGCAAGGGGCAGCGCGTAGGTATTTTCTCGGGCAGCGGAGTGGGAAAGAGTGTTCTGCTTGGCGATATTGCCAATTCGAGTGAGGCAAATGTCAATGTCGTAGCGCTGATAGGCGAGCGTGGCAGAGAGGTTCGGGAATTTCTCGAGGGAGACCTCGGTGCAGAGGGTTTGGCACGCAGCGTGGTTGTCGTTGCCACCTCGGATTCGCCCCCCATTCAGCGAGTAAAGGCGGCGTTCGTAGCTGTTACAATTGCCGAATATTTCAGGGACAAGGGCAAAAATGTTTTGTTTATGATGGACTCGCTTACTCGCTTTGCCCAGGCCCAGCGTCAAATAGGTCTTGCCGCAGGTGAGCCCCCAGCGACAAAAGGCTATTGTCCGAGCGTGTTTTCACTAATGCCGAGACTTATCGAACGTTTAGGCTGTGCCGAAACCGGCAGCATTACAGGCATTTTGACCGTCCTGGTGGAGAACGATGATTTGGCAGACCCGGTGGCTGATAGTGCCAGGAGTCTGCTGGATGGGCATATAGTTCTATCGAGGAAATTGGCTGAGAGGAATCATTATCCTGCTGTGGATATTTTACAGAGTGTCAGCCGATTGATGCCTGCGGTGGTCAGCGAAAAGCACAGACTTGCCGCACAGAAGCTCAAGGAAATATACGCTATTTATATTGACGCTGAAGACTTGATAAACATTGGGGCGTTTTCGTCGGGCAGCAATCGACGCATTGACGGAGCGATAGCCTTGATTGACAGGATAAACAACTTTCTAATTCAGCCTATTCGAGATAGGACAAATTTCAATGAAACCGTCGAGCGGTTGACTGCTATTACCCGGTCGTGGGATGAGCTGCTGGGTGTCTAAGCTCAGTAAATTGCGTTCTGGGCACTCGTCAGGTATTGAGAGTTGAAAATTGGAAATTAATAGCGAAAAAAAGGCTATTAAATGAAACGGTTTGTATGGCGGTTACAGCGTGTCCTTGACATAAGGAAAAAGGAAGAACAAAAAGCCAGAGCAGAATTGCTTGAGCTGACGGAAAGGTTGGCCCAGACACGAGGCGAGCTGCTGATGCAGCAGAAGATGTTAGAGGATATAATTAATGGTTTAACCGGGGAAAATCCTAAAAAGCGATTAGGCAAGCAAGAATTTTTTCTAAAGTTTTCAGCGACAAGTAATGAGCAAATTAAGAAGCTCAAAGATAAAGTGACCGAGCTGGAGTTACAACAAAGAGACAAAATTGCGGAAGTTTTAAAACTCAGAAGGTTCAAAGAAGGCCTGGAAAGATTACGAACCGAAGCAAAGATGCGATTTATAAAGGAACAAGAGAGACTTGAGCAAAAACAATTGGATGAGGGAGCTACAGTTTCATTTGTTCGGAGAGCGCAAAGTAAAGTTAGGAGCTGAAATTTTGCAAAATTGAGGTTAGGCCCGTCTTGGCTCGGCCAAGCCGAGACAGGCATATATTATTTAAGAAAATCAGCTTTTTACCATTTTCTTAAATAATTAGCTAACTTCTTATTAGGCAAGAGATTACTGTTTGAAAAGAAAAAATCAAAAAAGAATTTTTTCTTTTCAAAGTATGCCTAACCTCGATTTTGTAAAAGTCTTGTTAGGAGAAAAACAGTGAGTAAGAAACTGATAATAATCACAGCAGCAGCGGGACTGGCAAGTTTTGCCGGAGCGTTTGTCTTGGGGTGGCGTACTGAACTACTTTCGGTAAGCGGTCCCGATGAGTCGGGTCAGCCGACACCTGCCGCCGTGGAGACTGTTCCGGAATTACCCCAGCCGGGAGTCGGTGTGATAGGTGCTGTTGGCACGGCTACCGACAGAGAGAAAAAAGCTATGACGGAAAAGCAGCTCAAGAATCTTGTCTTTGAGGTCAGGGAAAAAATGCAGGAGTATAACGATAAGCTCCAGAGCCTTGAGGTATGGGAGCAGAGATTGCAGAGGGCCCAGGATACGTTAAAGGAGGACATTAAAAACCTCAATGATCTGCGGGTCGAGCTTACTTTAATCGTCACCGGTCTCAAGGATGAACGCGATAAGCTGCTCAAAAGCAGGCTTGAGGTTGCCCAGGCCGAGAAGGACAACCTGGTATTAATAGCAGCTACCTATGACAAGATGGATGCATCCAGTGCAGGCAAGATAATGATTAGTATGTGTACGAGCCAAACACAACCTGACAAGGTTGATAGTCAGAGCAGTGGCTTTGATGAGGCCGTAAAGATTCTGTACTACATGACTGAGAGGACCAAAGCTAAACTGTTGGCTGAGGTAACCACTGCTGAGCCCAGGCTGGCAGCTTTTATGACCCGGAGATTAAAAAAGGTAGTTGAAGGAAATTAGCCCTGTGGATATTGCAACGATAATAGGAATACTGCTTGGTTTTATGGTCATTACAACCGCCATTGTTGCTGGTGGTGGTTGGCAGATATTCATCCATATTCCCTCAATGGCCATCACCATGGGAGGTATGCTGTGTGCTACGCTCATACATTTTTCACTGCCGCAGTTTTTGGGAATATTTTCGATAGTCAAGAAAACGATTATTGCCAAGGTGCCGTCACAGACGGAGCTGATTCAAAAAATGGTTAATTACGCAGCCATCAACAGACGTGACGGAGCGTTGGCTTTGGAGCAGGAGATTCCCAACTTAGACAATTCATTTTTCATCAAGGGCTTGCAGATGCTTGTGGATGGACGGGATGCCGAACAAATTCGGGACTTTATGTCTATAGAGATTCAGTACCTTGAGGACCGCCATTCGACCGGCAAAAAGATTTTGGAGTTTATGGGGGCGGCTGCACCTGCTTTTGGGATGATAGGCACACTTATCGGTCTGGTGCAAATGCTCAGAAGCCTCGATTCACCTGACGCGATTGGTGGAGGAATGGCGGTAGCTTTGCTTACTACTTTTTATGGTGCGTTATCTGCCAATTTGATTTTTATACCATTGGCAGGTAAATTGGGGATTTATTCCAAAGCAGAAACAACCGCAATAGAGATGATTGTAGAAGGTATCTGCGCTATTGCACAAGGTGATAACCCCACCATTGTTCGAGAAAAAATGCAGGCATTTATCTCACAGGGCAGACGGGAAGAAGTAAAGGCTACTGTATAATGAGACGTGGGAGCAAAAAAGCAAAACCCGATGAAGCTCCAGGTGCACCGGAATGGATGGTAACTTTCAGTGATTGCATGACGCTGCTGTTGACGTTCTTTGTGCTTCTTTTGAGTTTCTCGTCTTTCGATGAGAAAGTTTTTCGGAAATTACAAGCTTCTTTTTTTAACGTTCTGTCTGGGGTCAACCAGTCAGACGCAGCAAATAGAGATGCAGTCCTGCCCACGGAGCAAATTGAAGAGACACCGGAACTGGTCGAAGGCAGTGAAAAACCTACTTTGAGAAAAGGATTTGAGGATAACTTAAAAGAAGATACGCCCGCGGATTTCCGCAGCCGGAAGGTATTCTCAATCTCATCGGAAAGAATCTTTTGGGGTAAAGGTACACTTATTTCGGCTGAGGGTCGTCGCATTATGACTAAAATGGCGTCATTCTTAAAAGAGGTACCCACCCGTGTAGTTGTTAACGAAAATGGGCCGGCGAGCGAAGAGGGCGCTGAACAGCTTGGTTTGTCACGGGCTTGGGCGGTCATGAAATATCTTACAACCGAGCATAACCTCAATAAGAAGTGGTTCAGCATCTCGGCAGCGAGTCCTCTGGCTCAAGGGAGCCTTAGAAGTGGTGAGCCGGCCCGCGCGAGTACGGAACCTAAACGTATAGTTGAGATAGTTTTGTTAGAACGGAGCATTTACAATTGAAAATTCAAGTGAACTAAAGTGCCTAAAGTTTAGAGTGCGTAAAGTGATTAAATTAAAAAATGATAATTTTAGCTCACTTTTGGTATTTTAGCTCACTTTAGGCACTTTCTAATTTTATTAAGACCCAAATGGCCAAAACGCAACACTCAAAAACAGAAGAAAGTGGTCCTAAAGTCCCGGGATATATCGTTACATTTTCAGATATGGTAACGCTGCTGCTGACATTCTTTGTGATGCTGTTGAGTCTTGCGAGCGTACAGGACCCGGAATTGTTTAACAGGGGCCGAGATTCCTTCTCGTTTGCGATTCAAAACTTTGGGCTTGGTATGTTATGGGGTAGGAAAATAAGACCCGATTTCGGTAATGTTAAAATCAAGCATTTCATAATCAAACCCGATAAGTTTTTTAAAGGCAGGAGCATACATATAAAAGAGGAGAAAATTCGTCAGGTCTTCAATGAGCTGCGTCAGTCTATGAAGACCATGCCGTCAGAAATAGTTGCAACGAAAACTGATTTTTCGGTGGCTAACATTCGCTTCGCACGCGGTGTGTCACGCCTGGATGCCTCGGCCAAGCAGTTCTTGGGCAACTTTTGCTCGAATTTGCAGTCCGCCATGGCGGATTCCAGACCAATTAAGCTTTATGTTCTTGGTTTAGCCGATGACCAGGCAACGGAGAAAGACCAGTGGATACTTTCAGCTAAGCGGGCCAAGGTGGTGGCGGATTATCTGCGGGGTATTTTGTTTTCGGGGTCGGGTGTCCAAACGCAACGCAGTGCGTTCGGGGGCTGGTCTAAGTGGTCTGTTTATTGGTGGGGAGCTGGGCCGGGTGGGGATTGGGTGCGGCAGGATAGCCCGATTTCAAAACAGTCGCAGATACTAATCGCAGTTCTCAGGGCGGACGATTAATTCGTGCCCGTGTTAAGTTTTTCGACAGTTTTTCTGATTATGCGCCAATTCTCACATCGAAAGCCCTGCTGACAGCCTTCTAATGCCCTTTTTGGCATTTCGGCACACCATTTGCTTGTGAACTAAAGTGTCTGAAGTGAACTAAAGTGCCTAAAGTGAGCTAAAGTAAAAAAATAATCTATAACTTTAGGCACTCTAAACTTTAGACACTTTAGGCACTTTTTAATTTGGTATTTTTGCAGAGTGGTACGATACAGGAAAAAAATCGTTGTTTTTTTGATAACAGTTACGTTAGGCAGCGGTGTGCTATTGGTCTGCTCGGCTCGATCGGCTACTGATGCTGAACAGCACACTTCTAACAGGCGTGGAACAGAATCGGAAAATTCAAAATCCCAATCTGGTTCTTTATTTGAAAATGACCCCAATATTTCGACGAGGACGGGTGATAAACTAAGTACCCGGGAGTTGTTCTTTAAGATGATGGTTTCGGTTTTGTTCCTCATTGCTCTGGGCGCAGCGGCGATTTACGTTTCAAAAAGGTTTCTGCCGAAGATTACTAACCTGCCGGGCAAAGAGATTCGTATCACTGAAACAGTTCACCTCGGGCCACGCAAAGCAGTGCATTTGCTTGAGGTAGGGGGGCGACGGTTCCTTATAGGCAGTACGAATGAGAACATTACAAGATTAGCCGACTTAGAAATGGAAGTGAATAAAGTGCCTAAAGTTTAGAGTGCCTAAAGTGACACGCAAGTGTCATCCTGAGGCGAAGCCGAAGGATCTGGCCAACGAATAAGAGATTCTTCGTTTCGCTCAGAATGACAGCTTCGCTGTCACTTTAGTTCACTTTAGGCACTTTAGTTCAATATTGAGGATATAGATGACCGGCAAGCTTATTAAAACTCGTCTTGGCAAAGGCTGGCTAAGCCGGAGCCGGATGCTTTTTCTGGTGTTTGTTGTTTTGACGCCAGCCGGGTTTTCTTTTGGCCAGGATGCAAATGTAATCCCAGTGCAACCTGGGCTGCCAGGTAATACTGCCACGACAAGTGCCCCGGCAAACGGGATTCCAAGCATCACAGATTTGATGACGATTATAGATAAGGCAACGACCGACGAGACCAAAGGCAAAGATTGGTCAACTCCTGTCAAACTTGTAGTCATCTTTACCGGCTTGGCGATTCTGCCGAGCCTTATGATGATGATGACTTCCTTTACAAGGATAGCTATTGTTTTGTCTTTTATTCGACGTGCTTTGACCACGCAGAACATACCTCCTACTATTGCAATGATGGGTTTGGCTTTATTTCTGACGCTGTACACAATGGCTCCTACATTCACCAAGGCCAACACGAATGCCATCCAGCCTTATCTTGCGAACGAGATTGATTTTCAAACGGCGGGTACCAGGGCTGGGGATTGTATCAAGGAATTTATGCTTCGGCAGTGCAGGGAAGCCGATTTAGCTCTTTTTGTGCAGATGGCCAGGATAGAACCACCAACAAGTCTGATGGATATAGATTTGCATATAGTTATTCCGGCATTTATTATCAGTGAATTCCGCACTGCATTTGAGATAGGCTGTCTTTTGTTTATTCCTTTTCTATTGATGGATATAGTTATTGCAAGTGTTTTGCTTAGTGCGGGTATGATGCTGCTGCCACCAATGATGATTTCACTGCCTTTGAAGCTGATATTATTCATTCTTGTTGATGGTTGGGGATTACTGGCCGAGAGTCTTAGTCTGAGTTTTAGATAAGTGCTTAAAGTTTAGACACTTTAGCTCACTTTTATGGAATTAAATTATGGATAGTAGTTTCGTTCTTTACCTGGGTCGGCATACTCTCGAGACGGCTTTGCTTTTAGCTGCTCCGATTCTGCTGACATGTATGGTTGTAGGAGTGACGATGACATTGTTTCAGGCAGTTACTTCCATACGCGATATGACCTTAACGATAGTGCCTAAGCTTTTGGCTGTTAGTATTGTTATGTTGGTTTGTGGCGGTTGGCTCCTGGAAGTGATACTTAGATTTACCAATGAAATGTTTGGCCATATTCAGAATATTGGCCATTGAAGTGCCTAAAATGCAGAGGACAGAAGACAGAACTTCTGACTTCCGACTTCCGACATCTGTCTTCTGAAGTTCACTTTAGGCACTTTAGGCATTTTTATGGAACTGATAATCGAAAAACTTCTTGGTTTTGTAATGGTGCTGACAAGGATTTCAGCATTTTTTTTGGTGCTTCCTGTTTTTGGGTGGAAAAGCATTCCTGTCAGGATAAAGGTTGCGTTGACTATTCTGGTCACGATTTTTTTTTCGATGATAACGCCTGTACCTATCGAGTCAGGGCAAGTTTCTGTCGTCAAGGCAGTATTGCTTCTGGCCAACGAAGCCACCTATGGGCTGGCTTTGGGCCTAATCGTTGCTTTTGTATTTGCCGCGGTTAAATTCAGCGGGCGTATTATCGAACGGCAGATGGGTTTGAATATAGCCCAGATTTTGGACCCATTGACCGGCGATAGCACTCAACCGCTGGGCAACTTGTTGGAGATGATATTTATACTCCTGTTTCTCAGCGCTAACGGCCATCATCTGTTTTTGTTGATTATCTCGCGAAGTTACGAGACGTTTCCTGCCGGCAGTATCCCGACAATACCCGTTTTGGCAGGTGGGATAATTAAGGCTGGTTCGACACTGTTAATGGCAGGCCTGAAATTGTCCGCACCGATATTGGCAGCATTCTTGGTGTTGATGGTTGTATTAGCCGTCTTTGCACGTATGATTCCGGAAATGAACATTCTATTTATCAGTTTGCCAATGCGTGTAGGTCTGGGATTGTTAATGGTGGCGATATTTTTGCCATTTATTAATACGTTTGTGGCCGAATTCGCTGATTGGATGGGTAAACTACTGCCCTTGTAATTGGTGATTGGTAATTGGTGAGTAGTGAGTGGAATAAGTGAGCTAAAGTGACACGTAAGTGTCATTCTGAGGCGAAGCCGAAGAGCCTGCCCTGAGCTTGCCGAAGGGATCTGGCCAACGAAAAAGAGATTCTTCACTTCGCTGTACTGCGTTCAGAATGACAGCAAAGCTGTCACTTTAGGCACTTTCCTGATAACTACTCACCAATTAACCAATTAACCATTTAACCAATTACCATATTGGGGACGGATTATGCCAGAGCAAGCTGCCGAAAAGACAGAGCAGCCAACAACAAGGAGATTGTCAAAAGCCAAAGGCAAAGGGCAGGTACCACAGTCTCAGGAGCTGACATCGATTGTAACACTTCTGGTGTTGGTGGCGATGCTTGCTCTGTTGGCACCGAACTTGCTCCAATGGTTCATGATACAAATTAGGCAGGGGATGTCGTGCGAAAATAGCATTTTTGCTGACAGCAGTGGATTTTTGGATTTCATCAGTAGAAAAACTATTGATATGATCCTTGTTATCTGCCCCATTCTCGCGGCACTTTGTGCGGGTTCTTTTATAGCCAGCGTCGCTGTCGGCGGACTGAATTATACGCCGGGGGCATTAGAATTTAAATTCGACCAATTCAATCCGGTCACAGGATTACTGAAACTGGTAAACGCTCGTTCTCTGGTGAAGCTCTTATTATCCGTTCTAAAACTATTTTTAATCTCACTCATCGTTTGGTTATATCTTCGGAGCAAGCTCGATATGCTTGCTGGGCTTCGATGGGCTTGGTCTATGCAAATACTTGCAGTTATCGCAAAGATAATACTTGGCCTGATGATACGCATCGGCTTTGTACTATTGGCTTTGGGTATTGCTGATGCCTTCTATCAGAAATGGAAATACATCCAGGAGCTGAAGATGACCAAGCAGGAAGTAAAACAGGAGCTCAAGGATACAATAGGTTCGCCTGAGGTCAAAAGCAGAATCCGGCAAATCCAGTTCCAGGCGGCCTTAAAGCGTATGTTGCAGGAAGTGCCCAAGGCCAGTGTGGTTCTTGTCAACCCGACACATGTTGCTGTTGCACTGCGTTATGATGCCAAGACGATGGAAGCGCCCATGATGGTCGCCAAAGGGGCAGACCATTTGGCGGAAAAAATCAGGGAAATTGCACGGGCCTATGGTGTGCCAATTGTAAGAAGGCCGGAGTTGGCCAGAACAATATATTCAACTGTCAAGCCCGGCAATCCTATACCTGAGACTTTATATGTGGCGGTGGCAGAAGTGTTAGCTATGATTTATCGATTACGTCATAGAAAAGCAAACTCCCAGGTGTAAAAGACACAAGACTCAAGACACAAGACAAAGGACTTTGGTCTGTGGTCTTGAGTCTGAAGTCTGTGTTGTTCCCTCCAATAATTCACCAGATGAAAACTCACACTACATTCTTGCCTTTATGTCATAGAGCGAAACCTAAGGCACCCATCTGTTGTTGTATCAAAGCTATATTTCTCTCAAGACGAGCAAATCGAGCTATCAATCTTTCTTCTCTTTTAGTAAGGCGGTATTCTTCGTTTTCAATCTTTTCCTGTAGATATTCTATTTGTTTGTCCACATGTTTCTGGTCGATTTGGATGGAGCCCGTTGTTACCTTGAGCATATTATCCAGTGCGTCTTCTATTGTGCCGGTAAAGCCCTGTTTTACCCTGACAGTGGCGGTGAAGGTGCCGTTCTGACTTAAGTCAACGTTGAGCTGAAGAGCGTTCTCGGGGTACATAGGTTTACCGTTATCGTCGAAGGTGCTGTTGCCGGTAACGATATTGCCGCTGTATGTTGCATCGCGGTAGGTTGATTCGGTCGAGAGTTTGATTTTGGCACTGGTGATTGCTCCGCCGCTTACCACCACCTCAACATCGTAACTGCCCGCCGTGGTATAATCGCTGTGGGCGCCATAAAATTCGATAGTATTACTGTCGCTGCTGCCGGTCTTGTCTGCTCCGATTATGGCAAGGACGCTCAT
>JAIVYN010000020.1:0-25760 GCA_048635425.1 Candidatus Aegiribacteria sp. | reverse complement strand
GACGTTGTTGTATCGGTGATGTATATCATTGGCTTAAAGGTTTCTGCTGTTCCGCCGGACGATGACCATCACTGGGGTCATGGCCATGTTGAATTTATAATATCAATCGTAATAGGAGTATTGCTCATCTGTGCAGCTATAACCATTGTGGTTATAGCAATGACATCAGTCTTTGCCGGCGAAGCCCACAACCCCGGCATTTTGGCAGTATGGGCAGCAACCATAGCCATTATTACCTGCGAAATATTGTATAGACATGGGGTTTGTGTTGGCGAGCAACTGAATTCTCCTGCGATGATAGCAATAGCTAAGGAGAAAAGGTCTGATGTTCTCTCATCGATTGCTGCTCTGACAGGTGCTTTTGGGGCCAGGATTGGGTTTGATTTTCTCGATCCTGCTGCCGCTATTGTTGTCGCTTTTATGATTGGTCGATTCGGGATTGAGACGTTGGTTTCAGGGGTTAGAGGCATAACAGACCAGTCTCTTGAGGATAGAACAATGCTTACCAAGGTGAAAGAGTTGGTACTGAAAGAACAAGGTGTAAAAGATATAGAGCGGCTGCGTGCCAGACAGATCGGACAAAAAAGATGGATTGACATCGAGGCAAAATTCGACCCTCAGATGAAAGTGTGTGATGTGAAAGAAATAATAGCTAATGTGAAGAAAAAAGTAATGGGCCATTTCGAAGACGTGGCTGACGTCGTAATTATATCCCGTGTAGTAGAGCCGGAATTGAAAGAAATATAAGTGGCAGTTGCTTGTAAAGAATGTTATTGGTGTGCCAGGCATGTTGGAGGAATAAATCTCTGGGCCAACCTCGGGCTTCTTGTCGTTAAGCTTCTCGGCGGCATATTTGGCCGGTCTCAGGCGTTAATCGCCGATGCCGTCCATTCTCTCAGCGATGTTATAATAGCGATACTGGTTATTGTTGGACTGAAGGTATCTTCGGCCCCACCAGATGATGACCATCACTGGGGCCACGGTAATATTGAGTTTATCGTATCTGCCATAATAGGTACGCTGCTTGTTTGTACAGCAATAGCCATCACTATAGTATCGTTGCTTTCGATTATTCAAAGGAATATATATAACCCTAGTATTATGGCAGTCTGGGCTGCAGCTATATCTGTTGTTGCCAACGAGATTATGTTCAGGCACTCTCTGTGTGCTGGCGAGCAGATGGATTCGCCTGCGATGATAGCAAATGCCTGGGAGAACAGATCCGACGTGTATTCCTCACTTGCAGTGCTGGTAGGTGTCTTTGGAGCAAGGATCGGATTTACAGTCCTTGACCCGATAGCAGCGATTATTGTCGGCATTATGATTGCGAAAAACGGTCTTAAGACACTTGTTTCAGGTGTTAAAGGCATAACAGACAGGTCCTTTGACAATAAAGCAATGCTTTCGCAAGTAAGAGAGCTGGTTTTGAAAGAAGACGGCATAGTAAACGTGGGCAAGCTGCGTGCCAGAAAAACCGGGCAAAAAGTGTGGATTGACCTCGAAGCGATATTTAAACCGGAAGTGAAGGTCGCCGAGGTGAAAAAAATAATAGATAGTGCCAGAAAAAATATAATTGGTAAATTCGAGAGGATCGGGGATGTCGTAATTGTATCCCGTGTACCAGAGCCGCAATTAAAGGAAATATAGCTATGATATGGAAAAAAGACAAAAAAAGGAAAAAGACAATAACGGATGACATGACACCCAGAGAAGCCGAACGGGTACTGGAATATAAAAAGCGTGTGTTGCGGCGCTGGGCCATAGTGGTAGGACTTTTGGCTCTTGCGGCTTTTGGCTTGCTTGCAATGGACTTGCTTGACCGCGTTCTTAAAGGGGCGCCCGGCGGCGGACTTGAGATAAACTACAATAAGGTGGACGAAAAGCTTGCCTGGCTCGGCTCGGAAATTCGGGATTTAGACGCCACTATCAGTGATGCGCTCCACTTAACTTCAACTGACGGTGTTCTCGTAAACAATGTAACGCCGGGCTCACCGGCCGATCAGGCAGGCCTTCAGAGAGGCGATGTTATCCTTGCTGTTGACGGCACGGACATAACTGATTCCTTCCAGATACAGGACCAGATTCGCCAGCGTGACCCAGGTGACACTGTCAGGCTTGTTGTTGATACTGCAAGCGGCGGCAAAAGAAATGTTTATGTTACACTTGGTGCCAAACCGGATGATACCGGCGCAACTGATGCAAATATTAAAAAGGTGGCGGGGGCCCCTGACGCAACAGTTGATCCGGTAATGCAGACGCCGTGGGGGATATCTGTCTCGCCGTTGACCAACGAAGTCAGAGAACAGTTCAACATACCAACTACTGAACAGGGGGTTGTCATTGTAGCAGTTGTCCAGAAAGGGCTTGCCGACTCGCAGGGCCTTGAGGTTGGCGATGTTATTGAAAGTATTAACCAGATTCCAATACCCAACCTGCAGGCTCTTTATCAGGCACTTCAAGGTGATAAGAATGTCTTGATGGATGTTTATTCTCCGAACGACGCCAAGAGATTCTTTGTAACACTTCCTGATGAAGGCGGTTCGCCGCCGCAGGTTGTGTTGATGAGCTTTGGCGAAGAGGTTACAAAAA
This sequence comes from Candidatus Aegiribacteria sp., assembly GCA_048635425.1. Taxonomy (GTDB): domain Bacteria; phylum Planctomycetota; class Phycisphaerae; order Sedimentisphaerales; family Anaerobacaceae; genus NIOZ-UU13. Next base: position 23,171 of record JAIVYN010000020.1, on the reverse strand, counting down.
CAAACAGAATAATTATTCCCGCTGATTCGGCAAATCTGGATGGACAGGTTTACTACCGGTTTGCCTCCGCTCCGCATTTTGTTCTGTATGATTTTACCGAAAATAAAATGACGGCGATTCAGAATCCTTATGCCGCCCAGGTGCGTGGCATGGGGATAACGGTTGCCCAGATGCTGATAGAGTATAAGATTGATGCTGTAATAGTAGGCGGAATAGGCCCACAGTCGTTTGATACCTTCTATCTGGCCAAGCTTAAACTCTACGGCCCGGTTACAGGTAGCGTGCGAACCGCGATAACAAATTATCAGTTGGAAAGATTGCCGGAATTAAAGGAAGCTAATCTGGGTGGGTACGGAAATTCATCTGCTGCCACAATCCCAACCGGAGGCTCACCATGGACCGAGGAAGACGACGAAAGTGGCGGCCTTGACGGAAAGCCTCAGACAATCCCTTCTATGGGCAAACCGCTTGAGCTTACAGCCCAGGGCGATGCCAGGGCAAGCAGACCTGAAACTTGCGTTTGTCCCAATTGCGGTGCAGAAGTAACTCACCCGGCAAATACCTCGTGTGCCGACATGGTATGCCCCATTTGCGGCTCGCAGCTTATGACTGCAACGCCGGGAACTGATTCAATTACTGGTACAGATATGACAGGCCAGCTTCCGGCGACACAGATACCGACCCAGTTAAGACCTATCGCCTTAACAGCCGGTGGTCTTGTCCAGACCGCTTCTCCGCCAAGCAGAATCAGCGCGATACCCGTAGCCAACAACCTTTGGGCAATAAGCAGTACGCCGCCTGTATCGACACCAGTACAGCGGACAGCGGCCACTTCCACGCAGGTGTCGGTGTGTATATGTCCGCTGGATGGTACAACAGTAACGCATCCGATAGGGATTCCATGTTCAGCCCTTCAATGTCCTGTTTGTGGTGGAAGAATGGTAAGCGGTACCAGTGCCGCTGCCAGCGCAATAACACAAACCGCCGGAATCCAAACTGGTGGAATACAAACCGGAGGTATCCCAATCGGCGGTATCCAAACCGGCGGCAAACCCGAAGATGTACCGCCAGTACAACAGGCATTTTACTTAGTGCCTGTATCAAGTACACCTGCGCCTATGGGCCAAATTCAACAGCCTGTAAATCAGTCTCAAAAGGTGGCTCTTGTACCGACCGCCGGCGGACCTCCGGCAGACGGGGCTGGTGTTGGGCCATCTGATGCCGGCCCTGCTGTGGATGGACAGTCTCAAGGGGGAGGTCAGGCTGACACAGGCGCAGCCCAGAGCGGCCGGTCAACAATGTGTATATGTCCTGTGGATGGTACAACTGTTACGCATCCCATAGGTGTTCCGTGTGCATCGCTTACATGCCCTGTCTGCGGTTCTCGGCTGGTCAATGCCGAACCTGGCGGTACAACCGGTGGTGCTGCAATGCAAACCGGCGGCAGTCCGATGATTGCTGCCAGCGCAATGCAAACAAGTAGCAAACCAGACGATATGCCGCCTGTTCAGCAGGCATTCTATATACTTCCTGTTGGTGGCAAACCCGACGATGTCCCGCCTGTTCAGCAGGCGTTTTACCTGGTGCCGGTATCGAGCATACCTGGTAATGTACCACCGTTAGGTCAAACTCAACAGTCCACAACTCAGGGACAAAAGGTTTCGCTTGTTCCAGTGGCAGGAGGGCCGCCGGACACGGATGTTGGGCCGTCTTCCGCTGGGCCGGCAGTGGACGGACAATCACAGGGTGGCGGCCAGGCCAGTACCGGCGCATCCCAGAGCGGCCGGTCGACACTGTGTATCTGTCCTATGTGTAATGTCACGGTAACACACCCGATAGGTGTCCCGTGTGCATCGCTTACATGCCCTGTCTGTGGTTCTCGCTTGGTCAATGCAGAACCAGGCGGTACAACCGGGGGAGCCGCAATGACAACAGCAGTTGCGACAACCGTTGCTTCCTCGTCCAGTATAATTTATGTGGCAGGGGCCTCCAGAAAGGTAGTTATTCCGTCGACCGGCAGGAGTCTGAAATCGGATATTGCACAATTGCTCGACGATGCCCGTTATTTCTTAATGTTCGGTCTGGGAACGTATGATGTTGTGCCGAATCCATATTACAAAGACAAAAGAGCAGCTGGTGCCGAAATCGGGCAATTCATAGTCTCTGAAGGCGGTGCCGTTGTCATATGTAATAACCTGAGCGCAAGCGCCCTCAAAGCACTCAAGGATCTGAAAGTCAAGGTTTATACCGGCTTTGTTGGTACGGTCCAGCAGGCTATCGATATATACAGTGACGGACGGCTCAAGGATTCGTCATCAGGGGTTGTTCTCGATGACGATGAAGAAGAGCACGGAGGTGGCGGCCCACCTTCATCAAAGGATAAGAGAAAAGAAAAGGATGATGCGGAGATATTTTAGTGGCTGATAGTAAGCTCGAAAAACTCAGAAAAACAAAGAAACACTCTCCAATTAATGTGGTCATGGTCACATTGGTTATCGGGTTCATCATTCTCATAGCGTGCCAGTTGCTCTTTTTCGGTTTTGAAATGCAGGAAAGAACCAGAACGACCGCAACCGTCCAGGACGGCTCTTCCGAGACCGGCAGTGGCAATATAACGCTTACATCGTCAGACATACAACTCGTTTCATGTTCCGATGACGACCTTACAGACGCGGTAGCAGTGGTAAGGCGAGCTGTTGTAAATATAGATGTAGCTGCTGGGGATGTTGGCTCTGCCAATGCCAGGAGCGGGCCGCCTCTGACTTTTGATATGCCATCGACGGCAGCCTTGGCAACGGACGAAGAAACGCTTGGTTCGGGCGTTATTGTTGATGCTCGTGGGTATATTCTTACCTGCTATCACTTAATCAAAGATTACGCAACCGTCAACGTAACTGTTTTCAGTTCCGTTCGCCGGATATATAAGGCAAATGTAGTCGATGTGGATATCGCCAATGATCTTGCGGTACTGAAGATAGAATCGGACAGACCATTGCCGGCAGCGAAACTGGCAAACTCAGATATGGTCAAAGCAACCGATACGATTCTCGCGATCGGTTCGCCTTTTGGTTTCGAGCATACAGTAACAGGAGGTATTATCAGCGATAACAAGCGAAGTATCGTTATTGGTAATACTGTCTATGAAGATATGTTCCAAACCGATGCTGCTGTAAACCGTGGCAGTGCCGGCGGCGCACTAATAAACGGTGAGGGCCAAGTGGTTGGTGTCAATACCGCTATTGCGTCTCCGTCGGGATATTTTACCGGTGTCAGTTTTGCCATACCAATAAACAAGGCCAGGCCGTTATTGCTAAAGGCAATTGATGGCTGAGGGTGAAGTCTTTGAAAAAGTTTACTCATTGGATAGCGGCGAAAGCCATTAAAAATCACCAGAGCGTGAATGATCTGAAGGTAAGGGCACGCTATGGGGCACTTGAAGGCTGGGCAAGTATTGTTATTAACCTGCTGCTGTTTGTCGTTAAGATAGTCCTTGGACTTTCGGTAAGAAGCGTATCTTTGATATTGCGTTAGAGGAAGATACAGATGAGCAGGAAACTTATGATATTATGCGTTCTATACGGGAGAAATTTAAGAGTATATTTCCAGAAATGAAGGTGGTTATTAAAGCCGAGCCGAAGTACGCGTATAATATTTAGAACTATTATCATGAATCCAATAAAGAAGAAACCGGCCGATTTCTTAAACGAGATGAGCGTCTTAATAGAAAAGAGATACAATCGATGGCTTCTGTAATATTGAAACGCGTGGAAAAGAAAACCGGAAAATTAAATCTGCCACAACAATGTCGAGATTTGCCAATGAATTCGTAGGAGAATTATCAGTGAAACTAAGTGAATATGAGACCAAAAGCTTGCGAGAAATAAAAAAATGGGAGGGGGAGCCGCACAAAGGGGTTCACAAAAAAATCCTCAATGCTACCTCCAGGCCGGTGGATTATGTAATCAGCAAGATTGGACCTAAAAAGCTCAGGAAATTTGAAAGCGCCATCGAGAAAACCATTAAGAGTTTATTATATACATCTACCTCTACGGTTGATCCCGAAGAGTTGATAAAAAGAGCACATGCTCATGGCGTGATGATAAAAAACCTGTCGGAACTAAGAAAGTGTGATTTGGCATTGTTAGACGATTGTAACCGCAAACATATAAAATTCCACGAGAGGGCAAGTGTTATACAAGGGGCGATAGGTGGACTTGGGGGCATAGTTATAGCAACGGTGGATTTGACAGCAGTGTTGATTCAGGACTTTCACATGATTCAGGAGATCGCGTTTTGCTATGGTTACGACCCCAACAACATCACAGAAAAAGAGATAATACTGAGAATAATGGAAATTGGCATCGGAGGCTCAGATATAAAATTCAAGGCCTTAAAGGAAATAGACTCCTTAAAGAAAATTAAGAGCAAAGTAGGTAAGAAGAAAACGACAAAAAAAGGTGTTACGGTTCTGGGTTCAAAGGCCTTGGAGGAATACATCGAGCACCTGACCGCAGCTTTGATTGTACGTTTAGTGCCACGAGCATTGCCTGTAGTATCAATGGTGGTAAGCTCCCATTCAAATCATGAAATCATGGAACATTCGGGTCAGGCCGCCTTTATGGTTTACAGAAAAAGATTCATAGAAAGAAAAAAGAAAATGGCGTGAACGATAATATGGTCATATAAGAAATAGAACAAATAGGGTGGGAGTATTAACGATGGATACAAGTGATTATTATTGTCCGACAACCGTGACAAGCACACTTGGGTACACACTGGGCCGGGGCGTCGGAGCTGTAAGGGTAGTAACGGTAGAGACTATCAATCCCCTTAAGGCAGGTGTTGCAGTTGGTGTTGCGTGGGGATGCGTAGCTGCTCTGCTAAATGCCAGAAAATACGAGCAGGGCAGGATGACAAAACGGGACGCTGTTCTTGACACAGGAGGCGAAGCGGTAGGCTTGGGACTGGCTTCCGGCCTTGGATTACTGGTAAGTAATGTTGCAAGAGCTTCGGCTCTGGTTGCTTCTACCACTTCGCTTATTCCGTTTGCCGTAGGTGTTGTCGTAACAGCAGGTGCGAAGGTGATATGGGATTGCAGCACAAAGAAACATCTCAAATGGCAAGCAAAACCATTGTAAATAAAATGTATATTTTCTATCACAGCCTCAATTAGGCGGGGCTTTGTAAAATCTCACATCCGGTTATACGGGTTACTTTGTAATCTCATTTGAGATTTCCAGTACGATTATAATTAGCTTTTATAAATTAGCGACAACAACATAGTTAAATATCGAAGATGCTTCTATTTGTAGACGCAAGATAAAATCGACAAGCATGATTCAAAATAAACAAGTGAGGTAATTACGCTGTGGAAAAGAAAAAAACAAAAGGCAAGCCAAGTGCTCTATGGGCCTTTCTATTTGGCATAATACTTATGTTAGGTGTATATATTCTGTTTGAATCTGCGCCAAACAGGCTGAGATTAGGCTCTACAGATGATACTACGGATACAACAACCGACATTGTAAAGACAACCAATATTGTGCAAACCGCTGCCGTCGAAGATGTCTCTGTTAGGCCTTCTGTCTTTTTTGGTGTAGAGGTTCTTTCAGTCAATTCCATTATTGCCGAGCAGTTGTCACTGCCAGGCGAGCGCGGTGTTCTTGTAAACGGCGTTGTTGATGGCTCTCCTGCAAAAGCGGCTGGGCTTCAAAGAGGTGACGTCATACTATCTTTGGACAGCAAGGCGGTGGAGGATATCGATGGCTTGAAGGCACTCTTAGCCGCGTACAATCCCGGTGACAATGTCAGAATTGCTTATATAAGAAATGCTCAAAAGGATACAGTGTATGCCCAGCTTGTCGGGCTTCCTGACAGTCTGGCAACAGCTAAGGATGCAGACTCAAGTGACACGGACTGGGGTGTGTCACTTTCAGATATTAGTTCAGCCATGCGGAATTCGCTTAATATCCCCGCTGATATAGGCGGGGTCGCGATTTTGTCAGTAACACCAGGCGGCGCAGCGGACAAAGCAGGTTTGCAGCCGACAGATGTGATCACGGGCATTGACCAGACCCCTGTATCCAGTATGGATGAATTTTTCAGAGCACTGTCGTCCGACAATGATAATATCGCTCTTCTGGATGTTTACAGCCGGGGCTCGGTACGTTATGTACCCCTGGATTCATCGGGCATTTTGGAAGTTGCTGATCAAACGCAAACTCAAACAACGCTGCGGCAGAAAATATTCTCAATATTCACAGGTGGAATGCCATTTGGCGACGACGATGACGATGATGAAGGGCCAAAGGGCGGTAAATTCGCCGCCGATGATGTCCAGCTTACGACAGGGGATAATCCTGCTTTTAACAGGCCCTCAACTGTTCCGGGAGATGAAAATACCGGTGGAACATCAGATTGGACACCTGGGACACCAGGTGGTACCAGCAACAGCACGGGTATGAACAGGCCTACGGAAGTGCCGCCGCAGTTAAGTTCAATCAACGATACTGTATTATTCATTGGGCTGTTGTTGCTTTTGATTCTCTATCTTGCCTACAGGGAATATCACAGACCGCCGGAGGCAAAAAAAGCTGATGACTGAGCTGACAGAAGAGAAAAAAAGCTTACTAAAGAGGATACTCATCGTCTTACTCATAAGGCCGCCAATTATCCTGATACTTCTTCCTCTGTTTCTGCTTTTATTAAGCTACGGAGAAACTGAAGAGTCAACGGTTGATGAAAGATTTGGCCTGTCTAACTCGATAAAATCACCTTACAAAGATGCGATAAAAGGCACCTATATATTCTCCTTTGCCTTTTGCGGCGACCCGCATATGTATGCAAAAGGCGATGGATGCTTTGATGACCTTGACAGGGCGATCAAACTAAAGCAAATAAGATTTGTTATATTCGGCGGAGACCTGACATACCTTGGTGAAGAAGCTGAATATAGTAATTTCATCGATCACATTAATGCACTGACATCGCCTTCGTACCCTGCATTGGGAAATCACGACATCTACAATGGCGGGTGGTCATATTACTGGAGATATCTGGGACCGTCAGCGTATTCCTTCAACGGCGGCAACGCAAAATTTGTTGTAATCGATTCTGCGAGCGGCAGGATAGGCGAGGCACAAATGGAATGGATTCAGGACCAACTGCGGAACAATAAACAGCCGCTTCTCTTTGTAATAAGCCATATGCCGATATATGGGGACTCCTATGGAGTATATGAATTTCCCGAAACAGAAGAAAAGCAGCAGCTCATAGAGCTTTTTGAGAAATATGAAGTAGATTTTGTCCTGCAGGGCCATTTCCACGGTTTCGTCGATATTACAAACAATGGTGTCCGTTATATTACATCGGGAAGTTTTTCAGACGGCCTTCTGGATTCGGGCATACGTCATTTTCTTTTGATTAAAATATACGGTCCTGAAGTCACCATAGAGCAGGTGCCGGTTGGTGAAGACATACCGGTTCAATATATGGACGGAGAAATTTAGCATATTTGATCTAAAGGAAGACACGATAATGGATAGAAAAGCAAAACGAATTAAGAAGGACTAAGCTTTTGGATAGCGGAAATAGAGAGCAATTTGACAGGTGCCCGAAGAATTACGTTAAGTGGACCATAGTTGTAACAGGTATGGTGTTCGCTTTTTTTGTTTACCTGCTATATTCAAATGTGATGGGCCTTGACCTTAATCTCCCCGGAGCCGAGGCGATCGGCGAATTCACAGAAACGATCGAACGGGGAACAATTATTAAAACAGCCGCAGATGAACAAGTATCTCCTTCACCGTCTGTTTTTCTCGGGGTAGCGATTGTTTCCGTCGATGAAGTTATTGCCGGGCAATTGGGTATAAACGACGAGCACGGCGTTCTTGTAAACAGTGTTATTCCGGGTTCGCCGGCAGAAAAAGCCGGGCTTCAAAGAGGCGATGTCATCGCCGTCATAAATAGCAATGCCACAAAAGATATAGATACATTCAAAGAGATTATGGCAACATTGAGTCCTGGCGATACTGTCAGAATTACGTATGTAAGAGATGGCAAAAAGAACCGTACATATGCGGTGCTTGCCGAGTCGCCGCCCATCATAACGACTGCCCGGACCACTGAGACGACTTCAGACGATTCTGACTGGGGTGTATCGCTATCGGCGATTACTTCAACTCTGCGTGACACATATGACATTTCCAATAAGGTAGATGGTGTCGTGGTCTTATCGGTGGTACCCGGCGGCGCGGCCGACGAGGCGGGTCTTGCGCCTGGTGATGTAATTGTCGGCATCGATGGAACATCCATCTCCGACCTTGATGACTTCTTCAACACCGTCGCATCTGACGAAGACGACACCGCACTTCTCGATATTTACACTCAGGGACAGTTCCGTTACATCCCCATAGCGTCAATAGATACCGATGATTCAATCTGTGGTACAAACGAGCCGATCCCGGTGGAACAGTTACCTGCCTACGAAGGTCTGTTCCGAGCGGTGCCATTGGTTGGCGTTGCTGGTTTAGGTTTTGCACTACTTGGTTATTTTTCTCTTTTCGGGTATCCAGCAGGTACTAAAAAAATGCAGGCTATTGCCGAGAAAATCCGCTCAGGTACGGTGGTTTTTCTGAAACAGGAATACAAGATAACCGCAATTTTCCTCGTTATATCTTTTCTTGCCATTTGCTTTACACTCTGTCTGCCGACAGCTATCGCTTTTCTGGCAGGCTCAATCTGTTCGATGCTCCCCGGCTGGATAGGTATGAAAGCAGCCACCACATCAAACGTACGAACATGCCAGGCTGCCAAGGAAAGTGGTCTCCGCAAGGCCTTAAATGTCGCTTTTCATGGGGGCTCTGTTATGGGTATTTCCGTGGCATCTGTTGGTATCATCGGCCTTGGTACTTATTCTCTTCTCGTACTTAATGGAGATAACCCTGAGACTTTGCCTTATATCGTTGCCGGTTTTTGTCTGGGTGCCTCTTTCTTTGCACTGTTTGGCAGAGTTGGCGGCGGGATATTTACCAAAAGCGCCGACATCGGAGCGGACATGTCGGGGAAGATCGAATACGACCTGCCGGAAGATGATCCTCGTAACCCGGCAGTAATCGCTGATAACGTCGGCGATAACGTCGGTGACGTTTCCGGTATGGGTTCGGACCTTTTCGAGTCTTTTACAAGTTCTACGGTAGCTACGATTATCATGGCACTTAGAATGGGCGAGTTAAAATATGTTATACTGCCGCTTGTGTTGATAGCAGTAGGTCTTATCTGCTGTCTATTGAGCATCGCCGTTAGTAAATTCCTTAGCAGACGAGCCGACCCGCAGACCTTTTTGCGAAATGTTATTTATGTTGCCAACGGACTCTTCCTCATCGGGGCTTTCGCAGCAATTATTGCCATAACAGGCGAGTTCAACCTCTTTCTGACGGTTGTAACCGGGGTTCTCTGTGGGCTTCTGATTGGGCTTGAGACAGAGTACTTCGGTTCCGGATGGCCAATCAAATATATCGTAAATATGTCGAAAACAGGAGCCGCTACGAACATAATCGCTGGCTTAGCGGTAGGTTTTATAGGTGCACTTTTACCTATCATTACAATATGTGCGACTATAATCATAACACTATTACTGGCCGGACTCTATGGGATAGGACTTTCAGCAGTGGCAATGTTGGCAACAATGGCAATCATTATGTCTATTGATGCTTACGGGCCGATTGTCGATAATGCAGGCGGAATAGCGACAATGAGCCGGGCAGGAGATAAAACCCGGCGGATTACAGACAAGCTGGATGCTGCCGGAAACATTACCGCTGCTATAGGAAAGGGCTTTACAATTGGTGCCGGCATCATAACAGCGGTAGCTCTATTTGCGGCTTATATCGGCGGCACGAAATTAGCCGATGCCGAGTTATTCACCCCTAAAGTACTTGTCGGCTTGTTACTTGGATCTGTTTTGCCGCTTTTCTTTGCCGCCTGGACCATGGGGACGGTAACCAGAACAGCAAACAAACTGGTTATTGAGGTACGCAGGCAGTTCAAAGAAATTAAGGGCTTATTGACCGGTAAAGCAGAACCGGATTCTGATAGATGCGTAGATGTCATTGCCAGAGATTCATTGATGGCTACGGTTGTGGCTGGGATAATTGCTATTGCTTCACCATTCGTTATGGCCTTTACGCTTGGTGTAGAGGCCTTGGGCGGCTTTTTAGTGGGTGCAATGATTGTAGGCTCGGTATTAGGTCTGAGTATGTCTATTGGTGGAAGCGCATGGGATAACGCCAAGAAATGGATTGAGAGCCATCGTGAGGATGGCGATAATATGGAAGTTGCTTATAAGGCAGCGGTGGTCGGGGATATGGTGGGCGACCCATTTAAGGATGTTTCGGGCCCGGCTATGAATATACTTATCAAGCTTATGATTACGATTTCCCTGGTGTTCTGTTCAGTCCTTTGCTCGGTATAAAGGGGTCAAAGTGAATTTTGCAGATATGTGTTGTAATGTTGCCAATCACATGGGCCGGCTTGCAGGTAAAAGTCATAATACGCTGTCGTCAGCCCAGAAGAAGCTGAAAGACTCAACGCAAGCTCTGAATCCGAAGAATCTGCCGGAGAAGATTCGCAACGCCATTTTCGAGAAGCTGACTCGCACTCTATACAAGCAAGCTGAGTTTATGATGACCAGGCTTTCAGAGCGAATCGAGGTAATAGATACGGTAGCGCAGCCCTTTTATGAAAAAATTAACGAATTGATTATTCACGGCCCAGTCAGCGAAGCACAGTTATGGCAAGCTTTGAATTCAATCGAAGCTGCCAAGGATCTGAGCGAAGAGGAAAAGGTTTTATTAGTAACCATATTCGGGCAAATCGCCGGTGTCCAGAAACCAAAATTTGTCAATGCTACCGTTGTCGAAGAAGACAGCTCTGCTATCCCTAAATCCAAACCTCGATTAGACGCCGGCACAAATCGTTAAACCATCAGCCAGCAACCATTTAACCATTCACAATAATAGAACCAATTAGAAAAAAGCTAAGTTCCTTACTGGTTGAGGCCGCCCACAAAGACATAAAAGCTTTGGACCCGCAGTCTCTCTGTGCAAAACAATTAAGCGAAATTGAAAATCTTGACGAAATTATCGTTAAAGAAATCGAAAAAATATGTAAAGTTGCCGCTCTGACCGAAATAGCAAGGATTCTTTTTCTGGCAGACCGGCTAAAGAGAACATCCGGGCAAAAAAAAGAATCAATAAAAAGCAACATTAAGAAAATAGCAGAAGTTCTGATAACAAGGGTCGAAGCCGAATCAGGCCCTCCGAAATTACCTCAATCCTGTCGTCATATATTCTTGGATATTTAGTTCTGCTCAGGAGCGAATATGGGGCTAAATGACATTTCTCGTGGTTTTGGACATAGCGTGGGAAGACTCGTAGGAACAACTCGTAAAGTTTTGTCCTGGCCAGGAAGCACCTTGAGCAAAGCGATAGAGAAATTGCGTTCCATCTTCCCAAGCGCGAACGTTCGAACTATAGTAACTGAGGAATTAATACGTCTGCTGGGCGCCGAAGGACTTGCCGAAGAAAAGCTTGAACAGCGTTTACAGGTTATGGCTGAGACTATACTGGCTCTTCAGGAAAGAATTGATGAGCTGGGCGCTCGCGGCCATATCAGTGAAACAGACATGTTGGATGCGATGGATTCACTAAAAACAGCCAGGTCTCTTACAAATGATGAAAAAGCTGTATTGGTAAACGTTTTCAGGCAGAACATTGCTCTCCAAAAGCCGGAGCTCGTTGGTACTGCCATTGACTAAAGTATATCATAACCTGTACCTTCTTTTGAGAGTCATGGTTTAAGTGGATTATATAATTGCTACACACAAACAAATCGAACAAACCGTGCGGTATCTAACGGTAATTGCTGAGCAAACAAGGGAGGCAATTATCGTAGCCGACTTTAGCGGAGCTATTCAATTCGTCAATACGGCTTGGGCCACGATGCACGGATACGAAAATAGCCAGGAGTTAATTGGCAAACAGATTAACGTATTCCACACTAAAGAGCAGATGAAAACGGATGTGATTCCTTTCATCGAAGAGGTCAAACACAGGGGCCGACTCGCCGGCCCGGTGGAACACGTACGAAGAAACGGAACCCCATTCCCCACCGAAATGTTAATGGTCCTGTTAAGAGACCAGATGGGCAAGGCCCTGTGGCTTATCGGTTTTGCTACAGATATCACAGAGCAGGAACGTACGGAGGAAGAATTAAGACGATACCGTTGCCACATGGCGGAACTCATCAAGCAGCGGACCGAGGAGTTAGAAGCAGCCAATTCGAGACTGCAGAGCCAGGTCACAGAGCACGAGCAGGCCGGCCAGAAGCTCAGGCAGCAGGCAGCCGAGCTGTCGGCGGCAAACGAACGGCTCCGGGAGCAAATCTGCGAAAAAGAGCGGGCGAAAGACGAATTAGAGGAACACCGTGATAAGCTTGAGCAGCGCCTAAAGCAACAGAGTGACGAATTGACGAGTGTAGAGGCACAGCTCCAGGACGAGATCACCAAGCGTAAAAAGGAAGGGGAATATTCCAAGCAACAGTCCGACGCAATAAAAGCTGCCTGTGAACGACTGCAAACTCGAATTGGCGAACTGATTGCTCATAGCCATATTGCTAAAACAGATGTATGTAAAACAATAGCTCCGCTTGAAACGGCTGCGTCTCTTTCTAATGATGAAGAAATACTTGAACATATCTTCAGAGAAAATGTTGCACTTCAGAAGCCTGAACTTGTTAATGCTGCCGTCAACAAAAGTATCTCAAAAGTAATATGAACATTAATGTTCCAAAGGAAGGATAAAAATTATGGCTAAAAAACAATCTAAAAAGCAGGTCAAAAAAACGGGCAAGGGAAAACCTTCCATTTTCGAAAGCTCAGCAGCTTTTCAATCGAACGATTTGGCTCTGTTTGTGGGTATCGATCTGGGCACTTGCCGAGCATCGGTATCGGCCAGCAATGGTGTTTGGGAAGTAGTTCCGACCTATGTAGGTTATCCGAAGGATAATATCTCTGAAGAGTTGTTAGGTACTGAGCCGCTCTTTGGAGATACGGCACTGAAACACCGTTTGAGCGTGGAGCTTATCCGGCCTTTGGCTCACGGTGTTATTCAGACTAACGGCAAAGGCGGAAATAACAAGTATCTCACAGCCGCTAAGCAACTGACTCGTCACCTCTTGGAGAAAGCACGCCCGAAACCTGGCCAGCCTGTCTACGGTGTGATTGGGGCACCGGCAAGGGCCAGTATCGCCAGCAAACGTATTCTCATAAATGCAGCCCGTGGCGTGCTCGATGCGGTTATGATAGTCTCTGAACCCTTTGCCGTAGCTTACGGACTTGAAATCCTCGACCAGGCTCTGGTCATTGATATTGGTGCTGGAACAGTCGATTTGTGTCGCTTGCATGGGACTCTCCCAGAAGAACAGGACCAGATTACGTTAGATGAAGCCGGTGATTACGTCGACGATAAGCTCTCAGAGTTGATTCAAAAAAAATATGCGACAGCTCAATTCACCATTAATATGGTCAGGAAGTTGAAAGAACGCTATGGCTTTGTTTCAGAAAGTGCCGACAGGGTAGCGACGAAGTTTCCTGTAAAGGGACGCCCGAAAAAATTTGACATTACTGACGAATTGAGAACCGCGTGTAAGAGCATTGTACCCGGCATGGTTGACTCAATTGCCGAGCTGATTGCCACTTACGATCCGGAATTTCAGGAAGCTATTCGTTCTAATGTGATATTAGCCGGCGGCGGAAGCCAAATGATTGGCCTGCCAAACCTTATCGAAGAGGCGATGGCCGAATTAGGCGGAGGCAAGGTAACTCGCGTTGATGAGCCATTATTTGCAGGCTCAAACGGAGCATTGAAAATGGCTCGGCGAATGCCGAGACATTTCTGGAAAATGTTAACTTAATTGAAGAAAGAGGTGCGATATGAAAGAATGGTCAAAAAAACCGAGTGATTTAGTTAAGGCGAGTTCTTCACCTGTCAAAACTGTGTCCTCAAGTCCGGTTGGCAGTGCAGGCTCGTCAATTGTCAAGACCTCTGGTTCTGTTGTCAAAACCAGCGGGGCATCTATGGTTTTAACCGGCGGTAGATCGAGCACACTGGTCTCAAGTTCGTCAAGCACAGTGGGTACAGGTCTGTCACAGAAGGCCGCCGCAGGAGCGGCTACAGTTGCTCCTTTGGCAGCAGGGACAGTTGTGGGTGGTGTAGCTGCCGTGTTTTACGGCGTATCGAACATGATAAAGTATGGAGAGCATCAAAAAACCGGAGCGCAGGCAGCTAAAGATACAGTGAAAGGCTCTGCAGGATTGGGAGTCTCTACTGGTCTTGGCATTGCAGCAGCAAACGCTATTGCCGGTACCGCTCTTGCTTTGGGCAGCACAGTTTTCGTTCCTATAACTGCCGGTGTTGCAACGGGATATATCAGCATGAAAATCTGGAACAAGATTTTTTTCAAAGGAAAAGAAACTTCAAAGACCAAAAAAAAAGCTAAATGAACTTTATTTAGAAAGGGCAAATAATGAGTTTGAAACTTAAGACGGGCTCGGCACTGACTGCGGGCAGTGGGTTGGGCCTCGGATTAGGAAACGGCCATGCATACGCGGCTATGGGTACCATCCTTGGGTCGCTTGGAGCAGCGGCATTGATGGTTGGTGCAGCAGTTTTGCTTGTGGTTGGGGTTAAGAAACTGGTCAGCTCAAATAAGGAGGAATCAAAAACTAAGTAATCAAAAGGAGATACGGAATGACACTCGGCACATTGATTTTATTGGGTTTAGTGGTAGGAGAAGTTGTAACCATAGTGAAGAAAGTATTACAATTGAAAGGAGTTACTTGAATGATAGGTGCATTGATTTTATTGGTTTTGATTTTTAGCGTAATTGCGCTTATGGTAAAGGTCCGCGGACAAAGAAGGCGTATCGATAAACTTGAGAACAAAGTTTACGAATAAAAGCAACGGATGCTTTTGATAGGTGTAAGCAACTTTATGGAAAAACTACGAATGCTCGCCCGCGTTCTGAACCTCACTTTTCTTTGTGTTTGCAGGTTCTACAGGTACCAAATATCTTCATCGTGTCTCTGATAATAGTGAAGTCATGCTTTTTTGCTAACTCTTTTTGTATTTCCTCAAGCTTGCTGCTGGCTATCTCGATAACCTTGCCGCACTTAAGGCAGATCAGATGGTGATGATGCTGATGTTTGTATTTGTGCTCGTAGCGTTTGTTGCCGTCCCCGAAATCGACCTTTCTCGCTAATTCTGCATCGCATATTACCTCCATCGTGCGGTATACGGTAGCAAGACCGATTTTGGGGTCTTTTTTTCTGACCAGATCGTAAAGGTCATTAATCGTAGGGTGTTTCTCAGTCTTGAGAAATACATCCAAAATTTGCTCTCGCTGTTTGCTGTACAGCTTCCCGTTTTTTCTGAGATACTGACTGAATATGATCTTTGCTGGTTTCATTCATGTTTGCCTTGCTTGATAATTGATTATCATTCTCACTGTCTTTCAATAAATTCTATAATATGTTGAAGACTTGTCAAAAAATTTTTTAAAAAATCTTAAAAAAGTGATTGATGACTGTTTGAGTTTAATCTACTCTGCTTATATATGAGATTGAGAATTATAATCAATCTCATATATGCTCTGTGTCATAGCAAGGATGAAAAATTGTGTTAAAGAAACAGAAAGGAGACAAGTATGACAAGTATGAGCAAAAAGCAGATTGTACTGAGTGTAATGTTTTTGTTGGGATTAGCTGGGATTTGCAGGGCTGAGGGTGAGAATCTCTGGCAGCGAGAAACGCTGACAAATGGTTTTTGGGGGCTAAACGACCAATTGGCCGATTCCGGGATAGAGTTGGGTTTCGGCATTACCAATGTCTATCAGGTTAACACTCATGGTGGAACCAGCACAAATGAGCGAAGAGGAAGGCATGTCGGCAGATATGACCTGGAAATGTCGATGGACCTGGAAAAACTGCTGGGTATCGAAGGCGGCTCATTTTTCGTACACGGCTGGGGCGGCTGGCCTAATGAAGAAGGCGTCGATGCCCATTCGGTTGGCAGTGCATGGGGAATAAACGCTCTCTCTGTTGGTAATCGAGGGCTGGATATTGTCGAGGCATTCTATGAGGGGCCTTTCTTTAATGACAATCTCACCATAGCGATTGGTAAGCTGGACTTCACCGGCATCTTTGATGCCAGTGAATATGCTGATGACGAATGCGGGCAGTTTCTAAATGCCGCGCTTGTTGATGATCCGACTATTCCATTCCCGGAACAAGGTCTTGGTGTGGTACTCACCTGGAACCTTACCGATTCATGGTATATTATGGGCGGTGCGGGCGATGCCCAGGCTGATTCCAGAGAAACCGGCTTTAGAACAACTTTCCATGATGAAGACTATTTCTTCTATGCCCTTGAGACAGGGATAACCGCAGGTAACGGCACTTATCGAGTAGGCCTCTGGAACGACCCTCAGCCTAAAGGCAGCGACAACAAGCGTGACGATGTTGGCGTTTATACAAGCTGTGACTGGATGCTTCACAAGGAAAATGCTGATCCCGAAGACAGCCAGGGGCTTGGCGGGTTCTTTAGATACGGCTATGCGCCCAGCGAGAAAAACGACATTACTAATTTCTTCAGCTTAGGCCTTCAGTATCAGGGGCTGTTAGATGGCCGCGACGAAGATGTATTAGGCGTAGGCTTTGCACATGGAACCTTCAGTAACCTGGCATCCTCAACCTATACCGATGATCACGAGAGTGTGCTGGAAGTTTACTACAACGCCCAAATAACGCCCTGGCTGAGTTTAAGCCCAGGCATCCAGTACATTGCCAATCCGGGCGGAGACAAAACCGTCAGCGATGCGGTTGTGTTTGGCCTGAGAGCACAAATGACATTCTAATATTATATTAAAACGTTCAATTTAGCTAACTTTGTAAAAGGATACCATGAAGACTAAAAGGAGACAAGAATGACTGAAACAAAAGCTATCAGGGTTTCACTGGTTCAGATGCGGCCAGGCCAAAAAGGCAGGATTGTAGAAATCAATGGCGGCTATGGCTTGGCACTCAAGCTTGATGCCCTGGGGATCAGAACAGGCAAAGAAATCAAGAAAATAAGCGAGCAGTTGATGAGAGGCCCTGTTCTTTTGCAACAGAATCAAACACAGGCTGCCCTGGGCTTTGGTATGGCTTCTAAAGTACTGGTGGAAATTACTGAGGAGGACTAAGAAATGAAAATACTTCTTATGGGAAACCCCAACGTGGGCAAGAGTGTTGTTTTCAACCGGCTTACCGGTGCAAATGTCATAGTTTCCAATTATGCCGGCACAACGGTTGAATTTACAAAGGGCAGCATGAAGCTCGGTGCCGAACGTGCAGAACTTATTGATGTCCCGGGAACATACACTCTGGAACCGACCTGTAAAGCGGAGGAAATTGCCGTCGAGATGCTCAACGAGCATGCCGATGGAGAGGTAGTCATTAATGTTGTGGAATCCACGAACCTCGAACGCAGCCTGAATCTGACACTCCAACTGCTTAAACACAAGGTGCCTGTTGTTGTGGCACTGAATTTCTGGGACGAGACAAAGCACAAGGGTATATCGATTGATGATAAGAAGTTGGAGCAAATCCTGGGAGTACCTTGTGTTCCCATCTGTGCCGTGACAGGCGAAGGGGTTAAGCGGCTGGTAGAAAGGATCAAGGATGCAAAACTTTCTACATATGAATATGAAGCCAAAGAGCGATGGCACGAGGTCGGCAACATTGTGGACAAAGTGCAAAATATAGCCCACCGGCACCATACCTGGCTGGAAAGGCTCGGAGACGCCTCAGTCAGGCCGCTTACCGGCATTCCTATAGCTGTTGTAGTGTTCTTTCTGGCCTTTAAGGTGATACGTTTCATCGGTGAATGGCTCATAGGCAGTGTTGGTGAGCCTGTCTTTGAAAATCTCTGGGCACCGTTGATGATGAAACTATCGGGCCTTCTGGGATCTGAGGGATTTATTCACAATATTCTTATCGGCCATCTCATAGAGGATGAAATAGATTTCATGCAATCCTTTGGGCTGTTGACCACAGGACTTTTTGTTCCAATTGGTGCGGTTCTGCCCTATGTGTTCGCGTTTTATGTGGTACTCTCGTTCCTGGAAGATTTGGGCTTTATACCCAGATTAGCTGTTATGGTAGATACTCTGATGCACAGGCTGGGCCTGCATGGTTTCGCAATAGTACCGATGTTGCTTGGGCTTGGATGTAATGTCCCCGGTGCATTATCAACAAGAATTCTTGAGACTCGAAGAGAGAGGTTTATTGCCGCAACTATAATGGCCATAGCCGTGCCTTGTGCAGCATTACAGGCAATGGTTGTGGGACTGATAGGAAAGGAAGGGTTAGCAGGCCTGGGAATCGTCTACGGGACATTGTTTGCTGTCTGGGTATTGCTGGGAATTATATTCAACCGTTTTTTGAAAGGTGAATCGCCGGAGATATTTTTAGAGATACCTCCCTACAGAATTCCCTATCTGAGGGGTCTGGCAAAGAAAATATGGACAAGGATAAAGTGGTTTCTTAAAGAGGCGATTCCATTTGTGCTGCTTGGAGTACTTATTGTAAATTTACTCTACACATTTGGAATAATTCAGTTTGTAGGGAAAATCACTGCACCGGTTGTTACCAGGGTTTTAGGACTTCCGCAGGACGCAGTAGGAGCATTGATAGTAGGTTTTCTGCGTAAAGATGTGGCTGTGGGAATGCTTATTCCACTGGGCTTGACGATCAAACAACTGGTAATTGCATCGGTCGTCCTGGCAATGTATTTCCCGTGTGTTGCTACATTTACAACGCTTGTCAAGGAGCTTGGAGTCGTGGACATGCTCAAATCAGCTACAATTATGATTGTATCCAGCCTTATAGTGGGAGGATTATTAAATCTCATTCTGCCATAAAATAGATGTGCGTACAGAATCAACTCATCTCCATATCAGGATGTACTTTGCACATCCTTTTCCTTGATTATGTCAGCGAAAGAAAAGAACAATTCGATTTTTGCTTCGCTTATCTGCAATATTTTACTTGTGATAGGCAAAGGTATTACCGGCATATTGGCAAACAGTAACGCCCTCATAGCTGACGCCATACATTCGGCGACTGATGTCATCGCTTTTTTTATAAATTATCGTGCCTGCGAAGATTGCCGAATGTATGGCAGGATAGACAGGAAGGGAACCAGTGAAAAAATCCGCCAAAGAATCGTTGAGACCGAGATACGGGCAACATATTACATGGGTATTTTTCTTTTCACTATCGGAATGGCTATTTGTTTTCACAATTTTATGCTTCTTGTGCTTGATAGAGTAGAAAAGCCGGATTCTATAAGCGTTGTGGTTGCTTTTGTTGTGTTAGCTGTCTATGCCGGGTTATATAAACATTTAGGAAACAGTGATAATAAAGTTGCAGAAGATTGTGTACTTACAAGTAAAAATACGCATTGGCAAAATAAGATGAACCTGGTTTCCGGAACCGTGGTTGTAATTGGACTGACAGCATCAATGTTGGGTTTTATTTTCATGGACGAATTAGCTGCCGTTGTTGTTGGCAGTATTCTGGTAGCAATGGGGGTCAAGTTAATTATAGAAACCAGACAAAATCTTAGCATAGCAGCCAAGCGATATTTTAAACCGACAGTTTTCAGTAGTATCTTAATATCAATAATCTTGGCAGCTATTTCCCTTTTAATTCAATTATAAAAGCAAATTATGTCCGGCAAGAGAAAGCTGCAAAAAGCAGCCATATTTATATTGCCTATCTTGGTCTTTTTAAATTTAACGCCTGAATGCTTTGCTGAACTGGTAACTAAAAGGGACTTGGCAGATGTTTTGCCGACTGCCAATGCCTTTGCCAGGAAGACAGAACCCTTCGAACATTTCCTCGGCTACACTACTGAAGGCGGATATCTTATGGGGGCGGTTTTTCTGACAACAGAAGTTGTTCCAGACGAGAGTTGGGGCTACCGGGACCAGATAGCAACCCTGGTTGGCGCAGATGCAGAGGGGAAAATTACCGGCGTTAAGGTGCTGAGCGAATTTGAGAGTCCAAGATATACAAAAGGATTTCTGGCAAATGAAAGCTTGTTTCTGAGACAATTCGAAGAAAAGGATGCAGGTGACAACTTTATCCTCGGATTAGATGTAGACGCTATAACGGGCGCTACAATAACTTCAAGCACGGTTACCCGTTCAATAAAAGCGGGCCTGGAGCTGATTACAGAGCAGGTTTTACGCCAACACGTAGATAAAGACAAGCCGGTCAAACACTTATTCTTCCAACATTTGCTCTGGCAGATAGATTTTATATTCCTATGGATCATGGTTGGCTTGGCATTCTGGTCATTTTTCAAAAAGAATGAATCCTTACGTTATTTTATATTGGGCCTGAGCTTTGCCTATTTGGGCATTTTCATGGGGGGTGGGTTTTCTATAAATGATATTTTAAGGCTTTTATCTCTTCACAGCCCTGTGTTCTTGAACAACCTGTATTGGTACAGCCTTATTGTTATCGCAATAGGTTTGGCAGTTTTCGCTGGGAGGTTCTATTGCGGCTGGCTTTGTCCGTTCGGGGCTATTCTTGAAGTGCTTTTTAGTTTGGTGCCGATAGAGTGGAAGATTACCGGAGAGGCTGACAGGTACTTGAAAGTTGTAAAATATGTCAATCTTGGGATTTTGCTTATGATTGCCCTTTTGTTTGCAAACAACATCCTTGCAATTTATTTAGCCGGCATCATAGAACCATTTGCCACATTTTTTAATCTGCACGGCGATTTGATATCCTGGATGTGGCTTATATTAATGCTGGTTTTTTCGGCCGTCGTATCTAGATTTTATTGCAGATATTTCTGTCCATTGGGCGCATTTTTCGCATTAGTGAGCAGGATTTGTTCTTTCTTGCGACTAAGGCTGATAAGGGTTGATTTGCCGCAGGACAACTGCAAAGGTTGTAGGTTGGCTCAAAAAAGATGCCAAATGAATGCTATTAGTTACGATGAGGAATCAAAGAGACCGGGCATAGATGGCAGTGAGTGTTTTATGTGTAATACCTGCGCAGCAATCTGCCCTGTAGAATCGAAAACATTGTGACAAAATCAGAAACGGTGTTGTTACTAAGAAAAAACTGGTTAATCGTTGTAACAATTATATCGCTGACTCTAAACGTTGTTGCGGCATTTTTCATTTATCAAGATTCAAAAACAACACTCGACAGCCATGAGAAGAATCTTATTAAGGCCGAGCCCCTGGATTATAAAAATTTCAAGAGCCAGTGGGGTAACGCATGGCTTGGTTTAGAGGTTACTGATGTTACCCCGGAAGTAGCGGCAGGAAAGGCACTTGACAGAGCCGAAGGAGCATACGTAAAAACTGTTGCAGCCGGTTCTCCCGCGCAGAAGGCAGACATTGCCCCGACAGATGTAATACTTTCTTTTAACGGCAGAAAGATTAGAACCGCTAAACAGTTCCAAAGCGACCTGTCAGGAAGCGAGGTAGGCAGCGAAGTTTATATGTGTGTAGCAAAAAATGATTACAGGCTTACGGTGTACGCAGTGCCCGAGGAAAGACCATCGTATCTAATGCCTGCAACTAACGCTTTCCCTCGGCTTGGGATTGAAGTCGCTGAAGTTACATTTGGCAGTGAGGAGGCCGATAAGCTCGAAGAAGCAGGTAAGGCCGGCGGTGTCCTGGTTGAGATGGTTTTGGCCAACTCGCCGGCAGAAAAAGCCGGTCTGCAGGAAGGTGATGTTATAATGTCTTTTAATTCGCGAAAGACAAGGACTTTAAGGGAGTTTTTGTCTGACCTTGCCGGCTGTCAAGCCGGTGATCAAGTCCGTATGTGTATAATGAGAGATGATTACCGCATGACAATATATGTTACTCTGGAGAAAAATCTAAGGCTTTACGAAATATAAAGACAAGGAATATAATTAGTAGTGTGAGGATTATTGAATCTTATCCTGCCATCTTTACTTATACCAAACATTAAGATATTGAGGTATATCATCCCGTCGGCAAATATTAATACGGCTTAAACCGTGGATAATGAGTTTGGGGCTCAAGTTACATTCTAAGGAGAGTTAGAATATGGCTGGCTATATTGACTCGAAAAAAGAAAAGGGACGGGAGTAGCTTGAGCAATCCTGCTGAGCTTAAGAAAATCGTTATCGTCGGGCTGCCCAATACCACTTTACTCGGAGATTCAGGGCATATCGTATTGCGTATCTCGAAGCACTAAATCCGAAGCTCTAAACAAATCCAAACCTCAAATGACGAAACAGGCTCGTGCGAGCAGACCTCATAACGTCTGAGCGGGCGAGGGTGAAGGTGAGGCTGTTCAAGGTTGTTGCTTAAATGAGGTTTACCGGCCAGAGAACGCAACTTAGATGCAATTAGTTTGTCGAATTGCCCAAAATTAAGTGATAATACAAGGATTAAAACGGTTGAGTAAACCGTTTATTGTTGCCGCCAGGCCATTCTGAATCATTCCTTCGCTCCATGTTTACGTAACAGTTCAACGATTTTGGTGTGGCCTTTATCTTGGGCATACGACAAAGGGGTCCGACCGTCCCCGTCTCTCGCATTGACATCAGCTCCTTTGGCAATCAGCAGTTCGGCGATTTCGGTGTTCCAGTTCTCTATAGCGTACGACAAGGCAGTCTTACCATTATTGTTTTTTGCATTGATGTCGGCTCCCTTAGAGAGGAGTAATTCGACTATCTTAGGATTCTTACTGGCTGCATACCAAGCTGCGATATGAAGCGGTGTGCGGCCTTTGCCATCCTTGATATTGACGTCTGCGCCTTTAGCAACCAGTAATTCCACTATGTCAAAAAGCTCGGCATCAAGCGCACTATGAAGAGCCGTCCATTTGCCTGTGTTGATGTTAGCCCCTTTAGCAAGAAGCAGCTCAACCATTTCCTTGCTGTAATAAGCTGCTTCCTGTAAGGGTGTCCATTCTCCGGCGTTGACGTCCGCACCATTAGCGATCAAAAGCTTAGCTACTGCTATCTGTCCTGCCTTAGCGGCATAATGCAGCGCTGTTTGGCCCTTCTGGT
>JAIVYN010000019.1:0-25806 GCA_048635425.1 Candidatus Aegiribacteria sp. | reverse complement strand
AACATCAGCTCGACCTGCTCGGCGTATTCGTAGTTGCTGTAGTGGGTCAAAAACTGCTCGTAGGCCTGTGCCGATTCGGCGGGTTTATTATCGCCGGCAAGCTGATTGGCAATATCCAGCAGATTCTGGCGGGGCAGAATCTGCCCGCTGTCGTGATTCATCAGTTCCAGATAAAGAGCGGCGGCAGCCGGCAAATTGCGTTCGGTGATACGCTTACTAATCTCGTTACGAAGCTCCTGGGATTTCTCATCCTTCTGTTGTTCAGCGGGGCTTTTGACCTCTTTGACCTTTATCCGCCTGGTTTCCGCCCGGCCGGCAAACGGGTCATAGCCGTCCGATACCGCATCACGATATTGACGCCGCCGATTCCATTGCTTTATCATAGCCCACAAGTCGAAACTGCTGGTGCTGATTAAGCCGGTCGCGAGCATAACTACCATAGCTGCGATGCCGAAGGCGTATCCCGCCAGATGGGCGTCATAGGCAACGTAGGCTGTACGCTGGGCGATTACGTTGTCGATTAAAATCATTTTGAAGCCGATAAAATATAACGCCGGTATCTCAAAAGTGCCAATGAAGAAGAACCAATACAGGACGGATATTAAGGCCCGGGGAAACAACACTAAGTATGCGCCGGTCACCGCAGCGACCGCCCCGCTGGCCCCGAGAACATCGGCCCCACTAACCATTATATGGCCTATGCCGCTGAATACCGCACCGCCCAAATAAAAACACAGATACCCGATATTCCCGAGCTTGTCGTTGACATTATTACCGAACAGATACAAAAAGAACATATTGCCGATAATGTGCATCAAGCCGCCGTGTAAAAAGGCGTAGCTTACAAACTGCCACAGTTGCGGCCGAACACCAGCGAGCATAAAATGCTGCACCCAGGGCCGAAATTCCAGATTACCTGTCATGGGGTGTATTTGGTATTCCAGAAAAAAAATGAACACATTGACAGCTATCAGCGCGTAATTTGCGTATGGTGTCCGTCTCAACCGAATATTTGTACGGATAGGTAGGATAAATATCATAATTTAACCAATTTAGAATGATTAAAGTCAAAGGACGGCTTATTGTAATGGAAATAAGCAGACATGACAAGACATAAAAAAAGGACGGCAAGCACCGTCCTGTTCCGGAAAATTGAGCCTTACGAACAGTTTTCCTACCCTGCGGAAAACATCAAAGCTTTACAGCTCTTTTGACAGCCAACCGGTTTCCCCCCCAGCCAGCAAGTCTTGTTCTCTAATAAAAATATAAAAATAAAACCGTGCAAAGCCAAACATTCCGGCAAAAAAAGACTTTATTTTTTCTCAGATTGTTGTTAATCAATTGTATCCGTAGTCCATCGGAGGGCCTGTATTTTCAAGGGAAGATAAAGCAACGCAAAAAATAGTCAGGATAACAGGTATGAAAAAAACAACAAGACGATGTATTGTAACAGGTTTGGTTTGGCTTATTGCTGTGGCAATAGCATCCGGTGCCCGGGGCCAAGAGAACCCCGCTGAGGTCATCTCGTGGAGTCGCTGCCTGAGCCGGAGGCCCAAGTTTTACGCCAGCGACGAGGCCATCCGCATTGCCGATAACGTTCTTCTATACCAGCGCAGTAATGGCGGCTGGCCTTCCAATATCGATATGGCCCGTGTCCTCAGTGAGCAGGACAAGGACAAACTGCGCAAGGCTAAGAGCAGGAAAGATTCCACACTTGACAACGGGGCTACTCACACGCAGATACGATACTTAGCTAAGGTCTATTACGCCACTAAGCTTGAACGTTTCAGGCAGGCTTTGCTCAGGGGAATCAATTACTTACTCAAGGCCCAGTACCCCAACGGCGGCTGGCCGCAGCGCTACCCAAACCTCAGGGGCTACGCCAGGTACATAACATTTAATGATGGGGCTATGATTGGCGCGATGAGCGTCCTTCGTGATATCGCCGAGAAAAAGCCCGAGTATGCTTTTATTGATAAGGCCCGCCGGCAGAAAGCTAAAAAAGCCGTTCAAAAAGGTATTGAGTGTATTCTAAAGTGTCAAATAGTCGTGGATGGCAAGAAGACAGCATGGTGCGCCCAACATGACGAGAAGACCTTCATCGCGAGAAAGGCCCGTAGTTACGAATTACCTTCGATTAGCGGTTCTGAGTCTGTTGGTGTTGTCAGGTTTCTGATGAGCATCGACAATCCTGCCCCGGAAATTATCGAGGCTGCTCAAAGTGCAGTCGCCTGGTTCGACAGGGCTAAGCTCACCGGCATCCGCCAAATCAACAAGCCGGACAACTCAATGGAGAGGGGCTACGATAAGGTCATTATAAAAGATGCATCAGCTCCTCCGATGTGGGCGCGCTTTTATCAGATTGGAACCAATCGACCAATCTTCTGTAGCCGCGACGGCATACCGAAGGCGACGCTCGCTGAGATTTCATACGAGCGTCGCACAGGATACAGCTGGCTTGGATATTACGCGACAAGCCTCTTAGCTAAGGACTATCCCGCCTGGCAAAAAAAGTGGGTCCCGGAAAAGAACGTACTCAGTAAATGAGCGTTGTAAAAAACAGATAAGAGAGAATAGAGCAAATGGACAAAGATGTAATAAAAAAACGTATCAATGTGATTCGTCGCGAGCTTAATAAAAAGAAGATAAAGTGCCTGATAGTAACGAAGCCGGCCAATGTAACTTACACGACCGGCTTTTTAGGCGACGATAGCTGGGCGGCAATTACCAAAGGTAATGTCTATCTTCTAACCGATAGCAGATACACCGAACAGGCACAAAGCGAATGTCCCAACTGCACCATAATTGAGCGTTCCAATTCCATGTCTGAATTAGTAGCTAAACTGGTACAAAAACTAAAATCAGTGCGAACGGTAACTGTTGAAAAGACGATCTCGCTGGCGGAATTTGAAGCGTTGAAAAAGCACGTCAAAGCCCGGTTTAGGTCGGTTGCAAATGTTATTGAAACCGTCCGCAGCATAAAAGACAGAAGCGAAATCGTAATTATAGAGGCCGCTGCTACAATAGCGGCTCAAGCCCTCAAGCAAACCCTGCGGCACATAAAGCCGGGCGTAACCGAGAACGAATTGGCCGGCATGCTCGATTTTCAAATTCGCAAGCTTGGAGCGACGAACAGCTTCCCGACAATCGTCGCCTTTGGCCCTAACGCCTCCCGGCCCCATCATCAGCCGAGCAGAAAGAAGCTCAAACAAAAAGATACCGTCCTGATTGACTTCGGGGCTAAATACAAGGGCTATTGCAGTGACATTACCAGATGTTTCGCGGTTGGTGGGCCGAGAACTTTCTATAAAAAGGTTTACGATGTTGTCGAGCAGGCCCAGGCCGCTGCGATAAAAATGATAAAGGCCGGGGTCAAAATTAACCGGGTCGATGCCGCCGCCCGGGAGGTAATCGACAATAGCGATTTGCCCGTTTACGGCCACGGCACAGGACACGGCCTCGGCCTGGAAATTCACGAATCTCCTTTCCTCAAAGTCGAAAGCAAGGGCAGACTCAAAGCCGGCCAAGTTATTACAATTGAGCCGGGCATATATATTCCCGGCAGACTGGGTGTGCGAATAGAAGATGATGTCCTCGTAACCAAGACCGGCTCCAGAATATTAACCCGAAAGTGTCCACACTCACCTTTGCTGCTTAGCCGCAAAAGTTAAATATTTGTTTACCCGCTAAACGCAATAATCTATAATAAAACTTGTTCGCAACCCAAGTTTAGAATGGAGGTCATTATGAAAACAAAATGGGTATTTCTGTTAGTCCTATTAGCGTTTTTCTGCGGCATCTCGGCGGCAGTCGGCCAGGTGCGGTTTAGAAAAATCATCGTGGACAAAACTTTCCGTGCCGAGGGAGTTGCGGTAGGAGATGTCAACCATGACGGCAAAGCCGACATCCTCGCCGGCGATGTATGGTACGCAGCGCCGGACTGGAAGATGCACGAAGTTCGTCCCGTTGGCCAATACGACGGCTCAAAAGGTTACAGTAATTGCTTTGCCAACTTTGCGCAGGATGTAAACGGTGACGGCTGGGTCGATTCGATTGTCATCGGGCTGCCGGATGGGCCGTGCCTGTGGTACGAAAATCCGAAGAACAAGCCCGGCCACTGGAAGCAGAGAATGGTTGTCAACAGCGCCTGCAACGAGACGCCGTTGTTCGTTGACCTGCTCGGTAATAGCAGACCTGTGCTGGTCTTTGCAGTTCGCCCCAAGGGCCAAATGGTGTGGTTCAGTGTGCCAAACGACCTTGACGGTTTGTGGGATATGCACATTATCGCCGCCGGCCCCGATGCACCGGGTACGAAAAAGTACAGCCACGGTCTGGGTGCAGGCGATGTCAACAGCGACGGCCGAAACGATGTCCTTATCAAAGAAGGTTGGTGGGAAGCGCCCGAAGACCGTACCGACAGCAACTGGAAATTTCACCCCGCCAATCTCGGGCCGGACTGTGCTGATATACTCGTCTATGATGTGGATGATGATGGCGACAGCGACGTAATTACCAGCTCGGCCCATAATTATGGCATCTGGTGGTTCGAGCAGCTGCCCCCCGACGGCTCACCGTTCAAGCAGCACCTTATCTTCAAAGAGTTTTCTCAGCCGCATGCGATAAGGCTCGTTGACATCAATGGTGACGGCGTTAAGGACCTGGTTACCGGCAAGCGATATTTCGCACACCAGGGGAAGGACCCTGGCGGCCACGAGCCGGCGGTACTTTACTGGTTTGAGCTCCGCCGTCCGCAGAAAGGCCGGGTTGAGTTTGTACCGCACAAAATAGACGACAACTCCGGCGTCGGAACACAATTTGAGATAACCGATTTAAACAGCGACGGCAGGCCTGACATTGTTACATCAAACAAAAAAGGCGTACACGTCTTTCTACAACGGCGTCGAAAAGCGTCCCGGCGCGAAAGATAACGGATAGCATACAAGGCTAAACGCTAATATTTACTTAAACTGACTGATTCTCTGTGTCATTCCCGCGAAAGCGGGAATCCACACTATTGCTACGGTTTTTGGATTCCTGTTTTCACAGGAATGACATACTTACTAAATATTTATTTGACTGACGGACGCAATAAGCTATAATAAAAGCAGTTCACTAGGGGTGGCTTGCCAAAAAGCAGACCTGAGAAAAAACCCTTTGAACCTGAACAGGATAATCAATAATTTTCTGAGAAGCCTGCGTAGGAAAGTGATTGACTAAGAATGAAATTTAACAGCCATAGAGTGAATCGCTTCGGAGCAGGAGCGATTTTTTTGTGACCGCAGATTTCACAGATTGGTACAGATTTACACAGATTAAAAAAAGAAGAAACAATGGCTACACAATTACAGATCGCGCGGAAAGGGACGATTACCGACGAGGTTAAATTTGTCGCCGAGGTGGAAAATGTTGATGCTGTGCTTATTCGCGATGAGCTTGCCGCCGGCCGGCTGGTAATACCCGCGAACAAGCTGCATCTGAAAAGCAATCTGACTCCGGCGGGTATAGGCCGGTTACTTACCACAAAGGTAAATGCGAATATCGGCACAAGCAGCGTCCGCTGCTCGATAGAAGCCGAAATGGAAAAAATGAAGTCGGCACTGGCCGTCGGCGCCGATGCAATTATGGATTTAAGTACCGGCGGCAAACTTGATGAAATCCGTGAGAAGCTGCTTGCTCAGTGCCCTGTACCTTTCGGAACGGTGCCAATCTACGAAATGATCAAGGACAGAGATGTCGAGGACATAGACAACAAAATAATTCTGGAGATAATCGAAAAACAGGCCAAACAGGGCGTTGATTTTTTCACGATTCACGCCGGCGTCTTAAGGGAGCATCTGCGCTTTCTTGAGAATCGGGTGGCGGGTATCGTCAGCCGGGGCGGGGCGCTATTAGCCAAATGGATGCTATACCACAACAAACAAAATCCCTTGTACGAAATTTTTGATGATTTATGTGGCATATTGGCTGAGTATGATATTTGTTTTTCTCTTGGCGATGGTCTTCGACCCGGTGCAATTGCCGACGCTACCGACGAAGCACAAATCGCAGAATTAAGAACCATCGGCGAACTTACCGCCAGGGCCCAGGAAAAGGGCTGTCAGGTTATGGTCGAAGGTCCCGGCCACGTGCCGTTTGACCAGATACAATATAATATGGAAATCCAGCAGCAGATTTGTCACGGTGCTCCGTTTTATGTTCTTGGCCCACTGGTAACCGATATAGCAGCCGGCTACGACCATATAACATCAGCTATCGGCGGAACTGCTGCTGCCTTTTACGGCGCATCGTTCCTGTGTTATGTTACCCCAAGAGAGCATCTGGGTCTGCCCAATGCTGATGACGTCCGAGCAGGCGTAATTGCGACAAAAATCGCCGCCCATGCCGCCGATGTTGCTCGCGGCTTAAAGGGCACTGCCGAGCGGGATAAAAAGCTGAGTATTGCCCGGACGAATCTTGATTGGAAAACGCATTTGGCCGAATCGCTCGACCCGCAAACGGCTGAAAGAATGCACCGCCAGGCTTGCAAAGAAATTGGTGTAAAGGAATTACCATCCGCCGATTACTGCTCAATGTGCGGCCAGGCCTGGTGTAGTGTCAGGATAAACAGAGAAATCTGCGATGCTATAAAAGCCGGGAACGTCGGTCGGTAAAATGGTGAAACTCAGCTTTAGCCGAGTCCGATCGTTAAAAAGCGGGCACAATTTTTCGAGATGACATATCTTTAGGTATAGGCAAGAACGAGAGACGAATAATGGGTAAAGGTAAAATCCTGATAGTAGAGGATGACCGCGATATTGTCGAGATGGTCAAGTACAATCTAAATGAGGAAGGATTTGAGACTGTCCCTGCTTTCGATGGTGAACAGGGGATTGAATTGGCCAAGAAAGAACGGCCGGATTTGATTATTCTCGACCTGATGCTGCCTGTTATAGACGGCTTCGAAGTCTGTAGAATCGTTAAAAACGACCAGCTAACAGCGGATATACCAATTATTATCCTGAGTGCAAAATCACAAGAGACAGACAAAGTAGTGGGTTTGGAATTAGGTGCGGATGATTACGTAACAAAACCTTTCAGCCCAAGAGAATTAATCGCAAGAATTCGGGCAATTTTGAGAAGAGGTCGTGAGCACCGGCTCGCCGAAAAGACAGAAAGAGGAGATATTGTCATAGATGGTGCCAGGCATAAGGTGACCGTGAGCGGAAAAGAAATTTCGCTGACTTTTACGGAGTTTAAGCTTCTGGAGGTTATGGCTCGAAGGTCCGGCGTTGTGATGTCAAGAAATCAAATTTTAGATGCAGTTTCGGGTGGCGACGCCATTGTTTGTGACAGGACAGTCGATGCACATATTAAATCATTGAGGCAGAAATTAGGGCAGGCCAAGGATTACATCGAGACTATTCGAGGGGCCGGTTACAGATTTAAGGACTTGTAAATAAATTATCTTCCATTTTTGGCTGGCTGCGGCTTCGGCTGGCGGTGTCAGCCTTGTCCTCGCTGGAGCCAAAACGAAACCTAATTTCTTTACCAGTCCTAAGGAAGTATAGATGAGAAGCAAAATCATCTGGAAATTTTTCGGCGCATTTGTACTTTTGACTCTCATAGCGGTCTTCGTATTAAACTTTTTTGTAAGCTTGAAACTGCGAGACCACTTCGAACAGAGGATTTCTGAGCAGTTACAAAGTAATGCCGTATTAGTCGGCGATATTCTTAAGGAGGATTTAAAGGAGGATTTAATTGAGGGCAGAGGTGAAGACATTCAAAAAAAGACTATGGCTTTGGCTGATAAATTAGATTTGAGAATTACAGTCATTGATAGGCAGGGCAAGGTCATAGGGGACTCGGAAACCACCCCATCCTTGATGGAAAATCATGATGATCGGCCTGAAGTAATAAGGGCTTTTGAAAACGGTTTTGGCCAGAGTACTCGTTTCAGCGATACTTTGAATTATAATATGAAGTATGTTGCCGTACGGGTAAATGATGGTGATGAACATGTGGGGATTGTACGTTTTGCCTTGCCACTTTCCGAGGTCCAGCTTCAAATACAGACTATATACAGAGTGGTATTGTCGGGAGCATTCGTTGCCGTTGTGATTGCCCTAACAGCAGCATATTTTATTTCCAGGAGTATCATTTCTCCCATTAGCCAGATGCAGATTGTAGCTCAACGAATTGCCAAAGGAGATTTCAGCAGGAAGGTAAAAATTAAGAGCAGAGACGAACTGGGCGAATTAGCAAAATCATTGAATATCATGTCCGATGAGATGCAGCAAAAGATAGAGAATCTTAAGCGGATGGACAGTGTAAGGACGGATTTTGTTGCCAATGTATCGCACGAGCTTAAGACGCCTTTGACGTTGATTAAAGGTTACATAGAGACGCTGGAAGACAGAGCGATAGATGATAAAGAAAAGGCGTACAAATTCATTTCGATTATAAAGGAGCATACAAGCCGGCTTGAAAACATAATAAACGATTTGTTGAGCCTGAGCGAACTCGAGCTTTCAAGAAACTCGATAGAAAAAACGGAGTTTGATTTGAGACATCTTATAGACGAGGTTGCGATGGGATTCGGGCATGCTCTTGACACAAAGCAGCAAACGTTAGGTATAAATCCGCAAGGCAATGATTTCAGAATTACCGCTGACAGAGATAAAATTGAACAGGTTTTTGTGAACCTGATAGACAATGCCGTAAAATACACCAAAAACACTGGCCGGATTAATATTTCACTTCTTGAACAACAAGATGCAATTACCGTTACTGTTGAGGACAATGGAATAGGGATAGCAAAGGAACATCTCGATAGAGTTTTTGAGCGATTCTACCGCGTTGATAAGGCCCGTTCACGTGAGCTTGGGGGGACGGGATTGGGCCTGGGAATAGCAAAGCACATCGTCATGGCACACAACGGCAAAATAAATATCGAAAGCCAAATCAACGAGGGAACGAAGGTCTTTGTAACACTTCCAAAAGGATAGAAAGTTTTTTTCAATCTTCACCAATTTTTCACATTCTCTTCATATTCCCTTCATATTGAATGCGTATAATCTCTTTAAGATTAGGAAAAGGGACGCATTATGAAGAATATAGTTAAAACGTTCTTGAAAATATTATCCGTAGTCATATTGCTCTATTTGTTTTTGGTAAGCATCGGCCTGATGGGTGCGGCATTCAAAGGTTTCGGCAAGGGCTTTGCTGAAAATTTGATCAGGACAACTTCAAATCCTTTTATCGGCTTGTTTATCGGCATACTGGCGACCAGTATAGTTCAAAGCTCGTCAACCACGACATCAGTAGTTGTAGGAATAGTAGGTGCAGGTGGGATTACCGTGAGCAACGCAATACCTATAATCATGGGGGCTAATATAGGTACTACAGTAACGAACACGCTCGTGTCTTTGGGGCATGTCAGCCGCAGAGACGAGTTCAGGCGAGCCATAAGTGCAGCAACTGTGCATGATTTCTTTAATTTAATATGTGTCGCTATTATGTTCCCGCTGGAGTTGGCGACAGGCTTTCTTGAGAAAGGTGCCACTTTGATGAGTGCATCTTTTCAAGGCATTGGCGGAGTCAAATTTACCAGTCCGGTAAAATTAGCTACAAAACCAGCGGTGAACTTTATCCACGAAATTGCTCTTTTTTTGAGTGGTTCGGCATTGGCGAGCTATATACTGATGTTGATTTTTTCGATGCTTCTGCTGTTTTTCGCCCTTTATTTTATTGTCAAGGTTATGAAATCTCTGGTAATAAACAGAGCGGAGATTATTCTGGATAATGTAATAAGCAGGAGTAGTTTATTAGGGCTTTTTGCAGGATTGTTTTTTACTATTATTGTTCAGAGCAGCTCAATTACCACTTCGCTGATGATACCTCTTGTTGCCGCAGGCATTCTTACGGTCGAGACCGCTTTTCCAATTACTATCGGAGCTAATATTGGAACAACCACTACGGCTATTCTGGCATCGTTTGCCACAGGGAATATTTCGGCCATTATTATCGCATTTGCTCATTTCCTGTTTAATCTAACAGGTACTGTATTTATTTATCCGATAAAGTTCTTTAGAATCATACCTATAAATCTTGCAAAAGCTTTCGGGGATTTGGCTGCTGAAAAAAGAAGATACGCACTGATTTATGTCTTAGGCGTGTTCTTCTTTTTGCCGGCGTTGTTAATCTTTTTGTCTAAGTTATTTAAATAAAGGAAAACACAAATGTTTAAGAATTTATTAAGTTTCTGGAAGGGCAAAGAATTCTTGGCTCATGTCTTTGAAGAGTTCAAGGATATGTTAGACCAGACCGAGTGTATGTACAAGATGGTCTGTAGCACACTCCTGGATAACGTGGAAGAGCCGGACTTGAAAGAAAAAATTTACGAGATAGACAGTAAAGTAAACCACCTGCAAAAAAATATACGCAAAAGAATTGTGGAACATCTTTCCCTAC
Source organism: Candidatus Aegiribacteria sp. (assembly GCA_048635425.1). Taxonomy (GTDB): domain Bacteria; phylum Planctomycetota; class Phycisphaerae; order Sedimentisphaerales; family Anaerobacaceae; genus NIOZ-UU13. The sequence goes on along the minus strand of JAIVYN010000019.1, from coordinate 15,357 downwards.
AGCCGACAGTGGATGTGCCTGCCTGTCTGTTATTAATGAGTGTAGTAAAAGATGCTGAGAGGTTGGGCGATTATTCCAAAAACCTTTATGAGGTAACGGGGCTTTTGCAAAAGCCGATAGATAGACCGGTGTTTTCGCAGTATTTCGGCGAGCTTGACAAGGATATTCTGACGCTGTTTAAGCAAACTAAAGAGGCCTTTATCGAAGCAGACGAAAGCAAAGCTGAATTGTCGTGGGATTACGAACACAGGCTGGCAATACAATGCGATAGAATTGTTAAGCAAGTGGTAAAAAGCAATCTCTCGGTTAATGAGGCTGTTTGCTTTGTTTTGATTGCAAGGCATTTTAAGCGCCTGGTGGCTCATTTAGTAAACATTGCCACCTCTGTGATTTTGCCGATAAGTGAGCTTGACTATTTTGATGAAAAGAGACAGGCAGAATAATTTCCAAAATTAGAATTACAGATTTCACAGATTATAAAAAATCCGTGTAATCGGTGAAAGCTCCGGTGCCGTTTCCGGATGTCTGCTTCCCCGTGTCTTTTCGGGAAATCTGTGGTCACGTTTTCATTGAGTCCAGCTCGATAAAAGCTATCGGCAGAAAGATGAAAACCGGCAGCCACGCATAAAAACCAATTTGATAAAAACTGCCGACATTAGCCTCCGGTGCGAGCATTCTGCAGATAAAGGTTGTGATAAAACACGCACCTACCATAGCAAAACTAATCGCAACCGCCGACTTCATCGACTTCGGGTCACGACAAACCAGAATCGGCAGACACACCATAAGCATTGCCAGGTTGATAATCGGCTCGGTAACACGAAAGTGCTTCTGGCTGTAAAGTTGGCGCGAGTCCTTGATTTTTCCCTGCTCCGCCTGGGTTACAAGGGCAGCTAACTGTCGCCAGCTCAACAAAGTTGTGTGCTCGGATTTGAGCCTGACAGGGATGTCCTTTGGAGTAATGTCACTGGCGTACGAAGATATCGGCTGGGGGCCTTTAATGGAACCTTTTTCAATGAATCGCCCGTTAGTTAAATCCCACTTTCGGGTTGCGCTATTGTAAACTGCCTTTTCGGCATCTATCAGGCTAATTACCTCCCAGATACGTGAATTGGCTATCTTACGCCGTCTGATTATAGTCGGCTGATGCAGTGTTGATGTTTCTACATCAAACCTTGCAGAGCAAATGAGTGACCCATTGCCGTCGGGGATGAACCATATATCATAGGATTCCTGACCGGGAAGGTCATTCTGGTGGCGCACAAGCTTGTCCGCAAGCGGCGGTATTATAAGTTCCTGGTTTACTACCAGCACACCGGTAAACAGCAGTGCAAGAAACACTATCGGTGCAATTACCCGCTTCAAGCTAACGCCCGAAGCCATCACGGCCACTAATTCATTGTAACGGACCATCTTGCTAAACGTAAAGGCCGCCGCTACTACGGTTATCATTCCGGCGAAATCGCGAAAGTACAGTGTGCTGTTGAGAGCATAGAATATCAATATATTTTTGATAACAGTCAGCGTACCAAGCCCGATATGCTCGGTAAATTCGTCGAGATTCACGAACAAATCAATGATTATTCGTAATCCTATCAGTACGCAAAAGGCGATTGCGTAGCCGATTAGGAAATTCTTCATAACATATCTGTCTAATATCTTCATGTCGCCTATTCTATGAACAATGAACCATAAACAACCTTTAGGACTTGTAAATAAATTATCTTTACCAGTCCTTAGCTTTTCAATAATTGGCGATATATAATAACGACCAGCAGCGATAAAAATATCAATCCTGCCCACATCAATGCTATTCCTGAAATGCCCTGGGAATAAAGGTTTTTCGTGATGTTCTTGCCGCTTATTATGCACACTATCAATACCACAGCGGGCACACAGCTTACACCGAAAGCGCTGAGCAGGTGTCCGCCCTTCTTTATTATACCCAGGCCAATACCAATCAGTATCATTGATATGCAGCCTATTCCGAACACCAGCCGGGAATGCATCTCAATCTTAATTCGCAGCAGTGTCTTCTGTATTGTTCTCTTAAGCTCATTTTGCAATTGTGTCAAATCCGGACTTGGCTGCTTTCCTAATGGCTCGAAAGCCAGTTTTTCAACCCTCAATGACAATGAGCCATTTTTTTCGGTTTTGAATTTATTTGCTGCTGCCTCCACGGCTGTGGGTGGAATCAAACCGCGAACGATATGCCGCATTTTTAATTCCTCTGAGCCTTCCGACCTTGCATTATAGATGTCCATCGTCAAAGTCGGTGCCAGCTTATCGCCCTCGATGTGCAGCGAAGCCTTTGTGCATCTCAAAGTGCGCAAAGTTCGTTTGCTGTCAGTATCGTATTCTATAACCACGACGTCGCCGGACAATTCGACTTCTTCTTCCTCTTGCGTGCTGCATTGACCCGCAGTAAATTTGACCGAGTTTGGCTCTCCCAGAAGCTCATAAAAGCTATTGGTACCATTAGCTATTCTGCTATTAATGTCCTGTGCTAACAGATCCGTGATAAGTTGTGAGTAAGTTTCGCTCGCCAGTTTTTCAATCGGATAAAACTGCATCAGGTCAGCCTTGATTTTTTTCATTTCACCTATTTTCTTGAATTTTATCTCGTCGCCTAACAGTGAGCCGAACTCCGTCGTCAACGACAACCATTCCGCCCCTCCCTCGTCCTCATCGCTCATCTGGTTTGTCCTGTATGCACTTATTTGCACTTCGTTGTATCTGTCTTGCGGCTTGAAATCAACTTTCGCACCTTCAGCGGTGATAATCTTTTTTATTCTGTTGCCTTTTCGTTCAGCAATAACCACACCCGAAAGTGCATCGTGTTGTGGGTTGACCTCATCGGCGTAAATCAAGAACCGGCCTTCAGGCGGCAGTTCATAACATCTTCTCCGCTGAATATTGCGGAAAAATATTTGTTTTGCGTCGGCCTTAAGGGCCCTTTCCGCTGAATGTATAAAAACGGGCATTACGTAGAAGCTCAAAAGCAGATTTGCAATCGCCACCATAATTGCCAGGGCCAGCCCCGGATAAATGAGCGTCAGCAGGCCTATTCCGCTTGCTCTGCAGGCGTCAAGCTCATTATCACTTGTAAGCCGTCCGTAAACCAAAGTCCCTGCGAACAATGCCGCCATCGGCAGTATAAACGTCAGCGTTATCGGCAGAAAGTAGCCCATAAGGTGAACTACTTGCCGAGGTCCTACGCCGTATTCCTGGACCGGCTGAAGAACACTGCCCAAGCTCAAAATTAGTGTCAGCGCCACCACCGTCGGCACAAAAATTCTTAAAAGCTCCCGAAATACATATCTGTGTAGTGTAAAGACCATTTTTCCTGCTTATACTATATAACATTACTTTGCAACAAAATTTTCTGTCCCGCTCGTTAAGCACCATTACCAAAAAGATTTAGTGCAGCTTTTGCAAATTGCTATTTGGTCTTGCTGAGCTGTTTTATGGAGCAGCCTTATTTTTCTATAGGATTTGTTATTCCAAATTTCAAAGACCGACGTTTTATTTAGGTCTCCCAAGATAACTGTACCTTCGTAGTCTAAGCAGCACAAAGCGGCATTACCATTGGACAGCACGGTGAATGTTCGCCACACTCTTGAACATGGTTTTCTTATTGTTGACCTGGCGGCATGATTAATTTCAGAGTCGGTCCAGTTGTGGACCTTGCCAAAGGAAAAATCGTCCACACAATTCTCCAAGGTTCGTATAGTTTCGTTTTTGTCCGACGTGCTGCAACAGGCAACTTTTATTTTCAATGGGGATTTCTTGAGGTTTCTGATATTAACTAATTCTTTAATATTAGCTACGATAGTATCAAACTTAAGCCCAAACCGTATCTGCTCAAACTCTTCCTTTGTAGTCCCGTCAAAACTTATTTTAATCTCATCAAGTCCCGCATCAATAAGCTCATGAGCTTTATCTGCCGTAAGGACAGACCCGTTTGAAAATATAATCACTCTTTTTAGGCCTTTTTGCTTGGCGTACCGTATCCTTTCAGATAGGCGTTTATCAAGCAATGGCTCGCCAAAATTGTGCAAATGAACATTGCCGCAGTTATATTTGGAGCATTCATCTATTATTCTCTTATAAAGAGCATCATCCATGTAACAAGCAGGTCGTTGCATGTTTCGATGCGGACAGATTACACATTTTGCGTTACAGGCATTGGTCGTTTCGATCCGTACGGTATTGGGAAATCGACTCAATGCGAGATTAAATGCACTTCCGATGAAAGAGCAGGATATTCTTGACAGTTTTGTTCTGTTCTGTCCTGTTTTGTTAATCACGTTTTGTTCTCTTTCAGACTTACCATGTATTGCTTTTCACCCCGCACCAATTATCCCGCAGTGAAAGTCCTGTGCCTGCACGTGGTTTGGAGCGCCACGACTGAATTTCAATTGGTGCGGGGCCGGTGATGTCAGAAAATATACGTCCATTTAGCATAAAAAACCTTATCGTTGGATTCCAACTATCAGTATTTAGAGCATATCCAAATAACCCGCTCTATTGCGGCCGGCTGCAAAGCCCGATGCCTGCGTTGTCGACCAAAAATGTTCTCAACGTGGAGCAAACCACGCCTCCGAGCATTTTTGGCCTGCCGCCTTGGCCTCGAACTTTTCGCTCGGCCTCATAACGACCCGGCTATTCGGATAAGCTCTTAATCCTCGATTATCAGAAAGTAGGAGACATTTTGCAACGAAAATCTCCACCTGCAATCGCCGCGGCGCCCAGTTAGGGTTGTTTATGTGGTTATTGTTGCCCTGGATTTGTGGGGGATAATATAAATGCAGAGAACTTCTGCCTGGAAGGTCTTAGTATCTCCTTCGACTGCCCCAATGATGCTAAAATCGGCACCGGTTTTCAATACTCGATTCTGTTGGCAAATAAGGAGTATTTCAATCTGCTATGGCCATTTCGGTTTCAGTCCTGAAAACGTCAAACTCAGGACCGAACTGCCCTAAGTATAGCAGAGAGTAGGCCCGTTTGAAAACCAGCACAGGTAGCATAAGCACGGTCCCTATATATGGTAGCGCCAGGATGCAGGCGGCACAGCAGCATGTTACAAAGACGGCTGTCAGAACGATTGCGCCGATAGCTAATCCTATGACAATTTGAAAAAGAATATACAGTACGAAGCGACCTTTGTTTAAAGAGAGGATTGTCAGGAATTCCCGCCAGCCGGCTACACAGCTTGTTGAACGTAGGAACATAATTGGTACGACAAAGTCCATTGTGAATTTGCCAATCACGGTGAGAACAATCGCGATAGCAACAATCATGAGGACAATCATTACAATGCCTAACGCACCGGCTACACCTGGAATGTTACCGGCAATCATTATAGCGATAAGGCCGCCGGCCAGAAGCAAGGGCAGTCCTATCGCAGCAAAACCTATTAAGCCTAATATGATTCTGAACAAAAACAAGCTGTTGGCGTGTTGTTGGAATTTTGCCCAGGGAACTTTGACCTCGGCCTTGTTCTCAGCAACACAGTGGAGGAACATAAATCGCCCCCGGCTGCTAAGCCAGATAAGAACAAGCCATAACACTATTATCAACATCACTCCAATTAAGGCTACAGGAATTATCCAGGCCAGGTTCTCTAAGACAAACACTTTTGCCCCACCGAAGGCCTCACGGGCTTCAGAAGGCCCACCTCCTCTGCCTCCTCCATTTCCCCCCCCGCCGCCTTTTCCTAAGTATGCCAGCCAGGCGCAGAAACCGATAACGAACCATTTGCGCAAGTCGAAGGGACTAAAAAGTATCGTCTTTACCTTCTCGAAAGCAGGGCTGATAGGTTCGATTACACTTACTGTCGGTGGCTGTTGCGGGGTCATAATATAAGTCCTCCAAGATAAATAAACCGGTTAATGAACATTACTGTTAAGACAATCACAGCGAAGGAAGAGTTTATTTGAGAAACTAAAAAACAAAGGCCCGCCAGGCAAACCACAGCAATCATAGCTGCCAGGCCCATAGCTTTCTCCCACCAGCTTACTTTTATAATTATACTCTTTTCTTCCCGCTTCCTTACTGTCTTTAACTGTTCGAGTTTACCAAGGGCATTATTTATTAATGATTCGGTGAATGCTCTGCCGGGCTTATTTGAATTATCGGCCAGTTTCACAAGTCGTGATATATTCCTCTCTGATTGAGCCTGAGAATCACGACACAACAGATTATCATTTCTTTGTTTCATAATATTGTCCTTTATCGTACAATGATGCTGTTCGCTTGAGTTCCTTGCGAAGAGAAATCCGCGCTCGATATAGCAAACTGTGCACAGCCTTTTCCGTAATTCCCATCTGCCTGGCAATATCACGTGCCGGGAGGCCTTCGATATACCTGGTCCGCAGCACGGTTTGTTCTTTACTTTCCAATCTGCCCAGTGCTGAACGGACGAGCACGGCTGTTTCTTTCTGTTCGAGCACTTCATCGGGCAACGGCTTGGTGTCAATCGCTTCAAGGTAAAGGCCGATATCGCCGTTAGTGCTGGGCCGAGACGCCCGCTTCCTGGCCTCAAGGCGGATGTTGTTCCGTGCGATGCCGAAAATCCATTCCTCGGGGCTGCCTCTCGATGGGTCATAGCTGCCACATCCCCGTACAGCATCGAAAACAGTCCTTTGCACCAGTTCTTCAGCGAGTGAAGGATTCGGCCAACGTCTCATAAACATCCCATAAAGCAAGGGAATTTCCTGGCCGATAAACTCTCGCCATATATCAGCATCGCATCGTGCAAATCCGGCCCAGCTTCGTTGTTCCAGCTCATCAGACACTTTTTCAAATTTACCTTTCCGGTATCAGACTCTATTAAGTAATATGCGCGCAAAGGGCAAATTACTCACACTTTTTTGATATTTCCCTCACATTCCCCAATTGTTTGTCCGTGATTTGATTGACGACTCTTGGTTCACGCCCCTGGCTTTTCCTGCTGCTGTTTGAGTAAGCGCAGTTTCTTTTGAATCGGCCAATCGGCGAAGGCCAATACAAAGGGCATGATTATATTCGCTATTGGCACGAGCATTAACAGCCCGAGCGCCCAGCAGTAGCCGGCCTTGGAAAAAATCTTGCAGAAGATCAATACCTTTATTATGACCACTATCAGGGCAAAAAGAATTGCGAATATGGCGAATATCACTACAAACACGGGGGCCACATCCGGACAATCCTGTAAAGAAATATAAGGTTCCATATTTTTCCCTTTCGAGTAACACAATTTGTCATTCCCGCGAAACTTGTCCTCGACTCCGATCGGGGTGCGGGAATCTATCATTACGATATGTTTTTGGTTTCCCTGCTTTCACAGGGATAACGATATCAATCAATCATTTTAAGAAATTAACTTAACGGCAAACGTTTTGTTGTAAGTATCAGGTTTGTAGTATAGCAAATAGGCGCTCCTTTTACAAGGCCAATTGAGCCGTGAGAGTCAGTGGCGGGTGAAAGCTCATAACCTGTTTAGCTTAGCTATAGCTCGGGCTATCTGGTTACGGCGGGCCTCGATTGGGGCCGGGTCTTTAGTGAAAGTCGTCATATCTGTCGTAATGCTTTCCGGCACTTCAAGCAGGGCAATGTATTTTTTACGCTGTTGCGGGGTGAGTTTGTCCTTTTTAGCTTTGAGCAGTCTGCTCAGAATAGCTAAGTATTCATAGTCCTCAATGCCGTCTCGCAGCATTTCCCAGCGGATGCTTTCAACCGGCCCTTCGAGAACCGGCTCGGTGGGATGGGCGTCCGCAGCGGCCTCGGGTGGGTAAATGAATCGACCATCGCCGTTGCCCCAGGGTTTTTTGGCGCCTTTGGGTGTGCTGTAACTGGAGCGCCAGCCCATTGGGTCCTCGTAGGGATTCTGGGGATGTTCTCGGTCCGGATAGGCGGCGGAGCTGGTCCAGTAGTTTGTCTGCCAGACTAAGATGCCGTCAATTTTGCGTTTCCAGCTCTGCCAGAGCCAGACTCGCAGCTCGGTGCCGGGGTGGTCGATAAACAAAGTGCAATAGGGTGCCTTGGGGCCGGTGCAGACGTACCACCAGAATTTTTCACCGTGCCGGCGCCGCTGTTCGGCTGGTTCGTGTTTATAGTTATTTGAAACAGAGCACCAGATATTCGGCCCGCCAATCAGTTTCGGCTCGACCTGTTCGGTCAGCATACGATTGATGTCAGGAACTGCATCTTTGAGCTTGGCGAAACCATTCATAACGAACTCGTAGTCCCTCGGAGCAGGCTCGTCGAACCAATAGACGAAGGCCTCGTCGAGCCAGCCTTTTTCGCGAAGGTGTTCCTGGAGCTGGCTGCAGTAGGAGTTAAACAGGGCTTTGTAGTGGGGAGTATTCTCGCCGAAGCCGAGGAGTGTCGGCTCACGCCGGGAGTGAAAAGTGCCCCCGCCGAGCCCGGGAATGCTCTGGCGGAAACTGTTGAAGTGGTAGTAATCAATTCCCCGCTCCATCGCCCTATCCCAGGAGGTAAAATCGAGCTTGACCTTTAGTTTTTCCCGGTCAATCGTCGGCAGTACGGGCGCCTCGAAGTCACCCCCTTCTATGAGTTCGTCGCCGGTAGCGGCGTTTGTCAGCGAAACATCGTCGAACCACACCAGGCCGGTTCGCTCACCACCTTCGGTCCATATCGCAGCCCGAAGATTCAACTGGATTGATTTGGCGCCGGCGGGAAAACGCTTGAGAAGACGATCAAACTGCTGCCAATGCCCGTTACCCTCGATGCCGATGTCGTTGTTGCCGCCATAAATCCACTTGCCGGAAGCATCATAATGAGTCAGAGTTACTAAGAACGCGTGTTCCGGCAGCGCGGTATGATACCAGAACTTCAGCCGGAGCCCACCTTTGGGAATCGGAACCAACGGCTCATATACCGCCTTGACGTCCGTATCAGTGCGGTCGTCAAAGACCAGAAGCGCCCGTTCGCCGCTGTGCTTGTCGTTACTCACCTCAAGGCCGCCCTGCCATTTGCGCGGCGGGGGCTTAATGTCGGGCCACGTAACTTTGATTCCATCCAGAGGCGAGGGGTTGTAGGGAGATATATGATGGGCGCCGAAGCTGGCCCAGTACTTATCGAGGACCTGCCGTCTGTGTTTAGAATCGGAGAGTTTCTGATAGCGGAATACATTGGACGTGGAAAAGCCAAAGGCTGTTGTGCAGGTCATCCGGTCGGGAAGAACGAAATCATAAACTTTGACCCGCAGTTTAACATCGGCACTGTAGTTTTGCGCCGCAAGGTGAACACTGCCGGTATAAACTCCTGCCGGGGCCTTGCGTGGGACTTTGATGCGAATCCAAAATGGCTGATTTTTACCCGCCTCCAGTTCAATAGGTTCTTTAAAAGGCGGCAGTGGGTCCGGCCAAAGCCCGGGCACTGAACTTTTATCAGTTGGGTGTGTAACATTGACGTATCGCACCTTGAGCACTTCCACGTTCTTCGCGGGAATAGTTGCTCCGCCGGGTCCGGTCAACGCTTCCGTTCGCACGGTAAAACCCTTCAAGGAAACTGTTGGCCGAACTACTAATTGCGCCGCCTCGGCTTCATTGCGGGCGGCGCGTATCACAACTGTTCGGCCTTTTGTCTCAGGCAGCGGCTTGTCCGGGCTTATTTTCCAGCCGGACGAGGCCCACCATAAACCGACCCGCTCGGTCGAAGCGGCGAGCAGCTCGCCATAGGGGACGTTAAAATAATCGCTTCTTTGAGCTGATACACTCTGGCTGCTCAGCAATACTGCCAGGCAAAGAATTGTTCTTAACATAGGACATTACCTCCAAAGCGAATTTTAACTTAATTTTCAACTATAAACCTCAGTTCGTCAAGAGCTTCTTTAGTCAGCCAGGCATTATTCTGTGATAATGTAATGAGGATTGACCTTTAATTACAAAAGTTTTATAATAGAAGTTGCTTCGTAGAAAACATCAGACTGGAGATTGTCATTACGAGCCCTTCGCTTTGCTCAGGATAAACTCCGCGAAGCAATCTCAAACACAACGATGGCTTTTTCTGCCTACTGTGCGAGAGATTGCCACGGCCCTCCGGGCCTCGCAATGACGTTTTGTAAAGTTTTCTTACAAAGCAAATAGAAATGTCAATATGAACCTTTGTAAAATTCAGACCAGGCACGTTTTGAAAATGAAAAAGAATCTCGAACAAATTGCCAAAGAATATGGCCGATTCAGCCCGCCGGGCATCAAGTTCGTTTATGAAGGACTCAGCTACGCGGCAAAAACAGTTACTGTCGAACCCAAACACGTTACCGGCCAAATGCTTTGTGAGGGACTAAGGAAATTAGCTCTCGAAAAGTGGGGCAGAATGGCAATGGTAGTTTTGAATACCTGGGGCATTAAAACAACACGTGATTTCGGCGAAATCGTTTATCTTATGATAAAACACGAATGGATGAGCGCTCAACCAGCAGATTCAATCGATGATTTCAACGATATCTACGACTTCAAGGCCGTCTTCAAAGACCAGTTCGAATTCTAAACTCAAACACAAAATCGCCTCGATATAAGACATTTTATTATAATCGTCTGATGTGGAACCAAAAGTGCAGTTGATTTTTGATTGGCCGGGCAATTACGCAGGACAAATACCGCTGATGCTTGTTGTGTCATTGCTAGCACCTGACCTGATTCTCAGGAAGTATGCAGAAGAAAATGGACCAACAATGTCATTGCGAAGGAGCCGCAGGCGACTGTGGCAATCTCAAACCTTGCAATACGAAAACCGTTTATTTTCTTAGGAGCGAGGCGAAGCTGAGCGTGGCAATCTTGTTTTAAATTTAAATTTGTCTAAGATTTCGAGTTGAGTGCTTTTAGTTTGTAGTTTGTTCATGCCGTCTTACGAAAACAAGCAAAAGGTGATAGACTAGAAGTTTGCGCTTGATCGTTGGCCTGTTATGGCGAGTTTGGTAACACTGATCAATATTATCAAGGTGGGCTTTTTGCCATTGGCCGCCTTTTATTAAGCCAACTTCTTTCTTCTTTTTTCTCATATCATCAGAGATTTTCCTTGCCCAGTAATCGCAATCGTCAGATTGAACATACCCCAGCATACCTGCTGTATCGTCGCCTGCTGCGTAATTACCCGCAATGAATTCTCCGAGTCCTTCCTCACCAACATATTTTCCAACAGTAAAACCCGGTCTTTTCAGACGCTTAGCCTCAAATCTTATACGCGGATGCCTTCCTTTTTGAGTGCGTTCCACAATGATGTCCACTTTCTTCCTGCGTTTGCCCATACGTATTGCATCATTCTCCGGTGGGTCATCATGCACAGCATATCGGTAGGCCCATTCACAGGCGTCTGGGGCTTCGATATATTCATTAGCACATCTGACAAGTTCTCCAGTTATGTTTGGCTCTTCTTCGTTGGAATAATCAGCAGCATTTTCTGTGAGCCTTTTATGTCCGGCAATAATCAAAAATAAAGCGTCGCGATGAAAGCCAACTTCGTAATCGTTGCTATCATCTGATTGATTAATATTTGATTTGTGCTGCCCCGAGATTGCCATAGATTATTTGTCTGTTGCCAGTTTCTCCGCTATAAAATCATCTGCTTCCGCAAGGGCCTGACTTTTCAGCCAGGACAATCTCTGTCGGGGTTTGAATATGTATGTTCTTCTTGCTTCGTGAATTTGCAGGCAGCGGGTAAAGTACATCCACTGACTTCTTGTCTCCGTTAATTTTCCCTGAAGTTTATCCAACTCTCTGCGTGTTTGATTATCCTGAACCTTAACCACTTCAGGCTTTGTTGCCATAGAACGCACAAGATGATCGACAATCATTATCGCGGTGCTGTCAGTATAAAGCACCTTGACTCTATGGACCTTCTTCTTGCCACTATGATCGAGGAACAAATCAAGCTCTTCCTGGAATATGCAGACAAATTTATAAATCTCCTCCTCCGTTGCCGATTTAATTGCTTTTTCAGCAGTAAAATTGCCGTCATTTAATTTCATGCGAACACCAAGCATGTCCTCAATCAGCCATTGTTGTTTTTTGCTTATACCCAAAAGATTGTAAACTTTGCCATTCATCCGCTTTAACAGTGTATTCAACGAAGGCAAGGAAGTTTCTTGAGGGGAATTAAAAAGTAGCGTCTTTCTATCCTGCTGAAATTCCCGTTCAAGTTTATCCGCTACGACAATTTCATCGTGAAGTTTGGCCCATTCAGTAAGTTCAACATCGGAAAGAACAGATAATGGCATTGGAAGCCTTTTTATATCTGCAAGATTAGGCCTATCTCTTTCTATTCCCCATGCTGCACTCGTTAACCATTGTTGGTAGCGGACAAATTCCGAGTTAAGGTACAATGCCAACGTCTTTAATAATTTTTTTGGTATATTATCACCTGCAATCCCTATTTGGCGAGGAGGTATCATAAAATCAACCTCAGAATAAACCGAAAAGCTTCTGGAAGCGGAAATTATTATATGTGGGGCTTTAAATAGTTCTAAGCCAGCCTTTCCTCCCCTTGTTCTCAAATAAACATCATCCTTTCCCATAATTTTATAGACATCATCTGGATCATCTGGAAGTTGAAAACAATTCGCATGTACCTTGTCTGTTTCTAAAACATACTCACCAACATATTTTGAAAGATATTCATGATTATCCTTAAACTTTTTAACTTTAGTTTCAAAGTCTTCAGGTGTTTCCGATTCAGCCTTTGTCGGCAATGATCTAAATTCCGGTCCTTGACTCATGAATAAACCACTGTTGTTCTTAAAAGCTAAAATATCATCGTATCTTCTTGAAATAATATCGAGTAAACATTTATCCCTGTGTGTTCCCCACATTGCTGTTTTCCACGATACAGCGGAACCATTTTCAACATCTCTTATAGGTATTTCTTTCATGGTGGAATAATTCACAAAAACAGACCAAAACTTTTTTGATCTGCCTTTTTGGTAAAGTTGTGAATCTTGCTCAACCGCAAAAGGAGCATAGGTAGTTATATAATGCTCTGATTTATCCCAGTCCTTTTTACCGGAATAGAAAAATGCCGCGGCTGGATTAATTGCCCCTTCAAATAAATATCTTCTGATATTTGCAAAGTTAACAATACACCATGTTTCAATTTCAGAAAAGAATTTAGTCCTGAATTTGTCTCCCTGTTTCTTGAACAATGTCAGTGCAGGCATAAGAAGGCCACACTGCCCATCCTCTACCAGTAATTGAGTTGTTTTCCATGCAAAAGCTTCTGCTGTCTGGTAATTATCAACCGGACATAGTTTTTTATGAGAATCTATCCATTCAATGGCCTTACGATGATATGGTTCTTTATCTTTCTTCTTGTCTATATTTTTCCATGGTGGATTGCCGATTATCCAGTCGTAACCTTTCTTTGGTATGGATTTTACCCATAGAGATTCATCATCAAAGAAACCGCCTTCACAATGGAAGATGTTTTTGTTATGTAACTCCGGCAGTATGAAAGTCGGATAAGTTGTCAGGTCGTGTGGTTCGATGTAATCAAGTAATGTCAGGGATAAACTTAATTCTGCTACCCGACAAGCCTCTACGTCTGCGTCCAGACCAAAAATATGATCGACTAAGAGTTTCCTTAAGTCTGTTGGATTGAGTTTGGCTTTTTTACTTCTTACGATGCCTTCGACCAGTCTGCGATAACACTGCACAAGAAAAGCCCCGGATCCACAGGAGGAATCAAAAATTTTCATTCCCTCCTTGAGAGGGTTTTTTGCGTCTAATTCGTCGATCATGAAATTTACCAGATGGACGGGTGTGTAATAAGCCCCTTTGCCGCGGCCTTGCCCTTTTGCGTGCAGAAATTGCTGATACACTACCGACAGGGTTTCTATTGGTACATAAGAAAAATCATACATGTCAAATAAAAACTGTTGACCGCTTTTAGGATCGCCACCTTTGAAAGCACTGGCTACTTCTTTGATATGTTTCGTTTGTATATTGTTTCTTCTTGCCAAAGGAAAAACAGAACCATTTAAAAAGTTGTCAAGATATTCTTCTAATTGGTAGAGTTTATTCTTATTGGCACCTCTGTCGAAAATATCGTCTGCGTTGATTTCTGCCTTTTCAAATCGTTCATCAGAAAGAATACCCCTATCTCTCAAATACTTGAGATAAATATATTTCCCTATCAGGGTATGAGCATGTTCTATTGGTAGATTATACTTATTGCCAGTAAGCACTTCAGATAGTGTTTCAAGGTTCGCCAGCAGATGCCGATCAACTCGGCCTTCTACCGAAATCGGCCTCCGCTTCCAGATGTCGCCGGAATCGATAGCTTCAGAAGTAAACGCAGAAAGTTTACTCAGAACTTCAGTGGCACTCTTTGCGACTTCCAGAACTCGATCTTCGTCACTTTGCTTGCGGTCATACTCGAATCCGGAGTATAAACGGACATTCTTTGGGGTGACTACGATCAGAAAAGGAACAATGTTCTGGTTCCATACTCTCTGATGGATTTTTTCGGCCTTAGCTTCATTGTCAGCCTCACAGACATAAACTACCGGCATAAGTGGACTGCTGGAGAGTTTATCCGGTGAATAAAGAAGTGTGTAAACACCTTTTAAATTACAATGCTCTTCTTTTTCATCTTTTTCATCTTTTTCAGCCTGAGCAAAGAAAAAAGAATAGCCGTGATGTTCCCTCAGCCGCTCGTCTTGTAAAAAGGCTGGATTATCAACATAACCTAACTTCTCAATAAGTTGTTGGCTATTCATTTTTCACCATCATTGACGAAAAGCTTACAGAGACCATTGAACATTCTAAAGAACCATTCTCTTCTGTCAAAGGAATAAGGAATTACGAGCTTTGATTACCCTCGTTTGAAAACTACAGACAGTCACCTACATCTTCTGCCTAATATACACACAATAGTATTTTCCCATTCTATCTCGCGACTCTGGCCAAACTAGATCCTTTCTTTTCAAACGAATCTCCTCCATTACGCCACTTCCTAAAATAATCCCACATGATGCAAACCTCTCAAAAACTCAAAATTACCACCCCGGCCAACGAAAATCAAGCAGATTTTTTACCAAAATGTCTGTGTCAGTCAGTGTCTAAGATGTCCGTGTCCGTCAGTGTCTAATCTGTATCAAGTGCCGTGTCTCGGAGATTTTTTTCAAATCTACTTGAAATCAAACTCGAAATTTGGTATAATACGCAAATGTTAGCCAGCAGGCTAACATAAACCGCCAGCAGGCGATAGATATAGCGGAGAACCGCACTTTTTCGTATCAGCAGATACACGCCAAAAATCATTCTATGGCAATAAAGCCAAGCAAAACAAGATTATGAATATAGTTACGAAAATTCGTGTTAATTCGTGGTCAAATTCTCTTTGTGCCTTAATGCC
>JAIVYN010000018.1:0-26094 GCA_048635425.1 Candidatus Aegiribacteria sp. | reverse complement strand
ACTGTCATTCCGACCGAAGCCCCCGTTCCACCGCAAGGTGTCCTGCGGATTGTTTTCGTTAAAAAGCACGGGGTCGAAGCGTCCTGCCCTGAGCATAGTCGAATGGGAGAAATCTACTTAAACAGCTTCGCCGAAGGCGTATCAAAAAGTTAAACGTATTTATTGGAAACGGCACACTTTATGCTTTTATAACCCCCAAAAACACAAAAAACAAGTTTTCTTGCAATTTTAATGAAAAAATCGGAAGATACTATATTTTAAAGTGTAGGTTTGCAATGGCCTCAGGAACAAGTATAATACTGGGCTGTAGTGAAACTATCGAACTACGAGAGCACTGGTGAGTTTGAGATATGCCAAAATACAGGATACGATTTATCACGCTGGTAATATTAGCCGTCTTAGCAGCTTCATCAACGGTCTCTGCGGATATCTGGCGTTTGGAAAAAGGACAGGATTGGAAGCCTGTCTCCGCTGAGGGTAAGGACAAATTCCTGCTGGCGGTAGCTGAAACCAAAAAACTGGTCAACACCGGCCAAACTAAGGCTGCTCGCGAGGCATTCGATAAACTTAAAAAAGACTTTCCCGAAATTGCAGGGCCTGATTTGGACGCCTTTATCAAGGCTGAAATGCTCTTTTGCAAAGGCGACTTCCTCAAAGCAGCCGACACCTACGACAAGCTGCTCACTAAATACCCGGAAAGTAAGCTCCGTGATGCGGCCTTAGACAGACAGTTTGCAATAGCGACGGCTTTTTTAGGCGGCCAGAAAAAAACTGTACTGGGCATCTTCGAAGTTAAAGCATTCTCCGACGGCCTCAAAATTATGGAAAGGGTTATCGACCGCGCAGGTAACACTCCAATTGGCGCCGAGGCCGCCGTAGTCGTGGCTCAACAATACGAAGAAAAAGGCCGGTTCACAAAGGCAATCAGGACTTATGATAAGCTCCTTAACGAACAGCCCGAGAGCGAATCTCGTGAGCTGGTTTTGGACAGGCAGTACGCAATAGCAACCGCTTATTTAGGCGGTCGAAAAAAGAAGGTGCTTCGTGTCTTCAAGATGAAAGGATACGCCGAGGGGGTCAAAATTATGGAAAAGATTACTGACCGGGCAGGCCTCGATAACCCGACCGGTTTAAAGGCCTCTATAGCAGTGGCTGAACATTACGAAAAAAGGGAACTGTTCAACGAAGCATACCTCAAATGGTGGGAAATATCTTTGCAATGGCAAACAGGAAAAACCGGCGCCGATGCCCTGCTTGGTATGGCTCGATGCTCACACGCTGCCTACAACAATCACCCTGAGCATAAAAGACCATTTTATGACGCCTCCAACCTGAACACCGCGAAAAGCTGCTACGAAAAATTCAATTTATTATATCCCAAAAATGCCGAAGAAATAGATGTTGATGAAATAATAAAAGAGATAGACGAGCAATTAGCTTACAAACAATTTACTATAGGCCAATACTACCAAAGAACCGGCGAGAGCCAGGCCGCCAATCTCTATTTTGACATGGTAATAAGCGATTGGCCGGGCACTAAAGCGGCAGAAATGGCAAAGGAAATGCTTACCACGAATTTGGGCGACGAAGAAACAAAAAATGATGAATGAAGACCTTAAAGACATCCATACCTACACACGTCCCGGCATACTTGTGCTCTTGGCTTTAGCTCTTTGTGGATGCGCCGAACTGAGTGGCTACTCCAATGAATCGCTGTTTCCACAAAAGGTGGACAGCATCTGCCTGGAAATGTTTGACAACCAGACCTTTCGGCGAGGAACCGAATACGAGCTTTCCGACGCCCTGTCCAAGCGCATCGAGGTAGAGACGCCCTATAAGATAGTCTCCAGCCGGGACCGAGCCGACACCGTAATAAGCGGCCAAATAGTTTCAATCGCCGAATTTGCCCTAAGCACCGAACGCGAAACAGGCCGGGTTCTCGAAAAAGAAGTGGAGCTGCAGGCCCTCGTAAACTGGAAAAATCTAATGACAGGAGAGCTCCTCATTGATAACCAATCGGTCAGAGCCTCAGCAAGCTATTCTGAATACCAACAGCAGGATTTTAAATACGCTTCAAGCCTTGCGGCAAACAATCTGGCCAGGAAAATCGTAGAACTAATGGAAACAAAATGGTAAAGTCTCTTCCTGCGTATTGCATGATGCGTATTGTGAAGAGAAATATATAGTAAATCTACTTATGAAACTTTAACATAACACGCAATACGAAATACGAATTATGAGCAACAACCAAGACAAAAAGCCAAATCCGCCAAGTCGTCGCGGCCCACAAAACAGACCGGGAAAAAAACCGCCCCTGCCTCGTTATAAGAGAGGACCGTTTAGCTACCTTATAATCGCAATTGCGATATTCACAATGATAATGATGCTCAACCAGTGGCAGAAGGTTGATGAAATTAGATGGGATGAATTTGTCGAGCATGTCCAGAACAATCACATCGATAGTGTTACTATAAAGGATATGGAGATAATAGGTAAATTCAATGAGGCAGGCCTTGCCAGTCGCCAAGGTAAGGTTAAGGATTCCTTTGTGGTTTATTATATCCCGGAAGTACAAGGCAAGCGGCTTGAGAGCTTGTTGGCTGAAAACAAAGTAAAAAATGACATTGCCCCGCCTAATACCTGGATTTTTAATTTGATAAGCATGTTCCTGCCAATAATTATTTTAGTGGGTCTTTTCTACTTTCTGTTTGCCCGCAACCTTCGCAGCGGGGCCGGCGGAATGCTCATGTCTTTTGGTCGAAGCAAACATCGGCTGCAGGGAAAAGACCGCGCCAACGTAACATTTGAGGACGTGGCCGGCGTGGAGGAAGCAAAAGAAGAAGTAGCTGAGATAATCGAGTTCTTGAAAAATCCGAAAAAATTCCAACGCCTGGGAGGCCGTATCCCCCGCGGAGTTCTACTTGTAGGCCCGCCGGGCTGCGGAAAGACCTTACTTGCAAAGGCCATAGCAGGCCAGGCTGATGTGCCGTTCTTTAGCATATCCGGCAGCGATTTCGTAGAGATGTTCGTTGGCGTCGGGGCATCACGAGTACGCGACCTCTTCAAGCAGGCCAAAGAAAATTCGCCCTGCATCATCTTCCTTGACGAGGTTGACGCAATCGGGCGAAAACGCGGTGCAGGCTTTGCCGGCGGCGGACACGACGAACGAGAGCAAACACTAAATGCCATACTCGTTGAGATGGACGGCTTTGATACCAACGACCAGGTGATTGTGATTGCCGCGACAAACCGCCAGGACATCTTAGACCATGCGCTCACGCGACCGGGAAGATTCGACAGGCAAATCTTTGTTCCACTGCCGGACTTAAAAGGACGAGTCGATATCCTGAAAGTTCACGCTAAAAAAGTGAAATTGGGACCCGATATCAGTCTGGAAAGACTCGCACGCGGCACGCCTATGTTCAGCGGAGCCGACCTGGCGGCAATTATCAACGAAGCTGCCCTGGCCGCAACTATGGCAAATAAAGACAACGTCGAAATGGCTGACCTCGAAGAAGCACGCGACAAGGTCCGATGGGGAAGAGCAAGAAAGAGCAGGGTCATCGACAAAAAGGAAAAAGAAATCACCGCTTATCACGAAGCCGGACATACTCTCGTGCAATCACTCTTGGAAGATGCCGACCCCCTCCACAAGGTAAGTATCATCCCTCGCGGGCCAATGGGCGGGGCCACTTTTGCTCTGCCCGAAAAGGACAGAACGATATTTACAAAAAGATATTGTATGGCACTTTTGCAGGTGTGTTTCGGCGGCCGAGTTGCTGAAGAAATGTTCTGTGATGACGTATCCAGCGGCGCACAGAACGACATTCAACAGGCCACCAATATCGCAAAGCAGATGGTCTTGACCTGGGGTATGAGCAGTGAGCTTGGTCTCATAAGTTATGGGCCCGATATGGGGGTTAGGGACCAGATATACCTCATGCCGGGCGAGAAAGAGTACTCCGAGAAAACAGCCGAAATAATTGATACCGAGGTAAAAAAGATTACCAGCGAGGCCTATGAAAAAGCAAAAGAACTAATAGAAGCAAACAAAGATAACCTCGAGCAAATAGCAAAGGCCCTGCTGAAATACGAAACCCTCGACGCTGATGATGTAACATTGATTTTGGAAGGCGGCCGGTTGGACAAGCCAACAGTTTCCGATTTATTAGCCGCCGAGCAAGCCAGGAACAATGAGAACAAGCAGCCAAAACCCGAACAAAAAGAACAGCAAGACCCATCGGCTGACTAATATTGT
The DNA here is from genome assembly GCA_048635425.1 of Candidatus Aegiribacteria sp. Lineage (GTDB taxonomy): Bacteria > Planctomycetota > Phycisphaerae > Sedimentisphaerales > Anaerobacaceae > NIOZ-UU13. Next base: position 21,836 of record JAIVYN010000018.1, on the reverse strand, counting down.
TTTTACTTCAATTACCTCTGAGCTTTTTTGGGGGAAAGAACTGCTGTGATATCGAAATATAGACTTCTTACAGTCGTACTGTGGACGGTTTGTGTTTTTGCGGCTACTTGTTGCGCCTCAGGCCAAAACTCAACCGAGCCAGGTTCAACAATCAACCCCGATGTTACCACAAGTATCGAGCTGGTAAGATTCGAAAAGGAATTTTCGTCTGCACGCCTCGAACCTGCTCACATGGACTCAAAAACCGGTATAGCGGTCATATTCGAAGGGACCGATGACCTTCACTATTACGCAAAGGCCGAAACCGCACCTGCCGCCGGACTCGAGCTGAAGGTCCAAGCCGAATCCGATGATTTTACCTTCGGCGAAATTATCTTCCCGAAATGGCATCTCTTCACAGACCCGCTGAACAACAAAATCGAGGTTTACGAAGGTCATTTCAATATCTTTATACCAATCACAACCGTCAAAACTCCGACAAAAACTGCTGTAATTATTGATAAGGGCGATATTGAAGTCAAGATTACCGGTATCGCTTGTACGAGCAAGATATGCCTGCCGCCGTTCGAGAAAACTCTACAGACGAAGATTGATTGGTCTGGGCGCAGCTCCTGGAAAAACATAAGCAGCACTGAAACCGGCATTGATAAAGCTAAGACAATCAAAGAGCCGGGGTATTCAATCCCCTTTGCCCTGGCTTTGGCATTTGTGGCAGGCTTGTCTCTGAATATTATGCCCTGTGTCTGGCCCGTATTGCCCCTTATCGTAATGCGAATCGTTGAGCAGGCAAAAGCAGGCAAAAAACAATCCAAAGCGATGGGCTTTGCTTTTTGTCTCGGGATATTGCTGTTTTTCGCATCTCTCGCAGTTGCAAATATTATCCTGCAAATCTTCTACGGAACGGTCTTACAGTGGGGCGACCAGTACCGAAACCCCATCTTCGTGGCCGGGATGGTCATTTTGCTGGTTGTGCTGGCATTGCTGATGTTCGGAGTTTTTAATATTGGTGTGCCCTCTTCAATAGCAGGTAAGTCGGGCACCGGCAAAGGCTATTCAGGCGCTATCGGTACAGGCTTTCTCGCAGCCATTTTAAGCACGCCCTGTGGCTTCGGTATATTGGCATTCGCCTTCGGATGGGCACAAGCCCAGCATTGGCTGCTGGCTACCGTTGTAATAATGGTTATAGGCGTGGGAATGGCTGTACCCTATGCTATACTAACCTCAATACCCGGTTTACTAAAACACCTGCCTAAGCCGGGACAATGGATGGAATTATTCAAACAGGGCATCGGATTTGTCCTGCTGATTATCGCCGTAAAACTCATTGGTGCTTTACCCCAAATCTACAGAACGAATGTATTATATTTTGCGGTAGTACTTGGTTTTTGCATCTGGATGTGGGGCCGCTGGATCAGCTTCAACACAAAATCCACACACAAGTGGATTATCAGAATAACTGCTGTCATCATTGTGTTTGCAGCAGGGTGGGTGTTCTTACCAACACCGGCCGGTGAGCCAATCCCCTGGCAGGATTATGACGCCACTGTTATAGACAGTGCCTTAGCAGAAGGAAGACCTGTTTTAATTAAGTTTACCGCCGATTGGTGCCTGAGCTGCCAGACAGTCAACAAAGTAGTGTACCATCGTAAAGACATCGCGAAACTAATTGAGGAAAAAGCAGTCTTAGCGATTAAAGCTGATACTACTGCAAAGGATTATCCCGCAACGCTTGCATTGAAAAACAAGTATAATGAACCCGGTGTGCCGGTAACCATATTGTCTATACCCGGAGCCGAAGAGCCTGTGAAATTCCATGAGATATTTTTCGCCGGCAAGCTGAAAGAGCTCTTGCAGGAACTCCCTTCAAAATAGTACCTATGCCAAAAAAAACAGCAGTAAAAAAAACTAAAACCTGCCCTGAGCGAAGTCGAAGGGTCAACAAGGCCGAAGCCACCGAAAGGGTCCGGAAAATCTTACCGATATTGAGAAAGATATATCCTCAGGTCAAGATTGCACTTAAACATTCGAACCCTCTGGAGCTGTTGATTTCGACAATCCTCTCGGCCCAGTGCACGGACGTACAGGTCAATAAAGTTACCAGGGACTTGTTCAAAAAATACACCTCGGCCAAAGATTGGGTAAAAGCTGACATAAAACAAATCGAGTCGGACATAAAAAGCACAGGCTTTTACCGCAATAAGGCCGTCAATATCAAGGGGGCCTGTACAAAGATAAAAGAGCAATTCGACGGCAAAATCCCCGGTACAATGGAAGAGCTTTTGACGCTGCCCGGTGTGGGCAGAAAGACAGCAAATGTCGTATTAGGCAACGCCTTCGGCATACCGGGAGTAGTCTGCGATACCCACGTTATTAGGCTGTCACGCCGATTGGGGCTTTCCCCAAACTCAGATCCGGTAAAGTTGGAATTCGATTTAGCCGAAATAGTACCGAAGAAGAACTGGATGTTATTCAGTGATTTGTTGATCTTTCATGGACGAAATATTTGTAAGGCTCGTAAGCCGGATTGTGCGAATTGCCCTATTGAAAAATTCTGCCCTGCCGCTAACAAACCGGCTTTATGGTAGTGAAAAAAGTAAAATAGAAAATGCAATGTTTGATACTCGTAGTACGAGCAACGAGAATCGAGAATCGAGATACGAAATATGATTGATTCTATCGAAAATCCGGTCCAGGACCTCTGGCGGATATTCAGAGTAATGGCTGAGTTTACCGAAGGCTTCGAAGAGCTTGCTCCCATTGGCCCTGCCGTGTCGTTCTTCGGCTCATCCCGCGCTAAGCCCCAGGAGCGATATTATAAGCTTGCCGAGCAGACCGCTGCGGAAATCGCAAAGGCTGGATTCGCCGTAATAACCGGCGGAGGCGGAGGCATTATGGAAGCAGCAAATAAAGGAGCTACAAAAGCAGGAGGTCAAAGCATCGGCCTGAACATCGAGCTGCCGATGGAGCAAATTCCAAACGACTACCAGAACCTGTCCCTGCATTTTCGATATTTTTTCGTCCGCAAAGTAATGTTCCTGAAATACGCACACGGTTTTATAGTCTTCCCCGGCGGCTTCGGAACTATGGATGAGTTCTTCGAATCACTCGTTTTGATTCAGACATTAAAACAGGCATCTTTCCCAGTAATTCTCATGGGTAGTAACTACTGGGAAGGATTAACTGAATGGATGAAGCAAAAGATGCTCGAAGAGCACGAATTTATCGCACCGGATGATATGAATGTCTTCACCGTAGTGGATGAACCGCGTGCCGCGGCCGAGATTATAGTGGACTTCAGAGAAGCACAGGGCCGCGTCGGAATAGAACTGCCCACTGGAATGAAAAAAAGTTAATTACTCCGGCTTCATCATCCGCCCGCCCAAATCACGCTGCCTTTTTCATCATCCGCATACGATGTTTTCAGGAAATGATAAATATTCGGCAGCTTTACTTGTAGCTCTTGCTCCGAGAGGTGTTCCCCAAGTATCCTTCCGTCTCTTGTCGTCACAGTATAGAAAGGCCCTTCGAACCCGGACATAATGCTAACGACCTCGTTCCTCATCTCAAGATATACTATCACTGGGAGGTTGTCCTCTAAATTCCCAGTCCGCACACGCCTCGACTGTTCACCACATCCTGAACCAATGAGCGTAAGCCCGCAGAGAATCAATATTACTATCTTTCGCATATTACCACCTCTTTCATAGACACATAATAAACAGCTCACCGGCCCCAGCGTATCTACCTTTATAGTACGACCAGCTAATGCAATTACTTTAGAAAATATCAATAATTGACGCCCATTGTTACAAATTCGTAGGGTGGGGCCTGCCCCACCAATCATACTTCCTAAAAGCACAGATTGCTTTATTAACTTCCTGCCCAGTTTTGTATGTTGGGGCTTGCCTCACCAATTATACTATGAAGGGAGAGCCGGCGCAATTCAGATTCTCGACAATGTTTAACCGACCTTGCCGTCGCCGTCGATATCGAGCCCGTGAATCTCCTCAATCTTCTTCACCAGCTCACGCAATGTGTTCTGCGTCAATGTAAGCTGCTCCTCAAGAGATTGGACCCGGTCCTCAACCGAATCGGATTTTCGCTTCTGACCATACATCAGCCCGGTTTGTACTACTTCCCAAAGAATTCCCATTTTTACCTCAATTCATTTTCACAACATTAAATCTTCACTACTTAAAAATCCGCATAGTAACAACAAGCCTGCTGGCCGCTGTTTCTCAACGGCTAAATCCCTGCAAGACGCTGGAACATTTCTCCGACTATGAAATTCTACTCTTCCACCATTCCCAAATTTTGTTTGTCGCCGACTCAATCTCCTTCGCATGAACAGAACCCATCCCAAAATGATGCTCAATCTCTTTCTTGATTCTTGCAGCAATGTCACGTTTTTCCCCGCCGGCATGCAAGACGCTCAGCAGATTATGAACTAAGCAATCATACTCATCTTCTGGTGTGGAAAAACCTATCGGCTGCCACTCGTTGAATATGTTTCGCAACGCATGTTCCTCTATCTCGAACTGCTTCCTTTTATTTTCTGACTCAAGACTACTCATTATTTGCAAAAGATTCCCAACCTTAAAGCCCCCCGGCCGCATCTAACGCGGTCCGCTCAATTGATTTGTTAAAAATTATATCATTCAGCTATATCCATTCTAATTCCGTCACTGTCAAGTCGCCGCCTGTATCTCCGGTATTGAGAGTACCTTCAGGTTCGATTAACAGGACCTTACATTCTTCTTTAGCAAAGGGTTTATGCTCTACTCCTTTTGGAATAACTACCATCTCTCCTTTTTTTAATTGGAGTACTTTATCTCTCAAATGAATTTGAAAATTACCTTCTATTATCATAAAAACTTCATCAGTTTCAGGGTGTTTATGCCAGACAAATTCTCCTTGTGATTTTACTAACTTAAAATGATAGTTATTCATCTGTGCAATTATTTTAGGAGATAGCTGTTCTTTAATTTTTGCAAATTTCTCTTCTAAATTCACTACTGAAATATCCATAACTTTTTCTCCTTCTCTCCAAAAGCGCAACGCGGGCATTAGCCCGTATCTGACTCCTGTGACCTTTTGGAAGTCGGCCTAAAGAAACCGAAACCTTCTGCTATTGTCTCAATGCTTTTTCTAAAAGTCAGTATCACACAAGAACCCACAATCAAAAGATTCACTATTGACTGAGCATTTATCGATGCCTCCATAGCCTTAAAATCTGCATTGAGAATATCATCTACATACAAAATATTCTGAACGTATGGTAAAAAAATGCCCAATACAATCATCATGAAGTTAATCGAGCTTTCAAATAATGCCACGACGGCTGAGTATCGAGGGATAATGTACATACAAATCCCACAGAGAATACAGAACCCATAATACAGGTTCTTATACAGCAGCACTGAATCAAGAGCACTCACTCGTACATTTACTCCCCCAAAATAATCAAGCAATATAAACAAAGGAGTAATATAAAAGTACCATCTCGCAACAGAATTTCTAAACCCAATACTCATCGCCTCTCGCAGTAACAACTTTCATTTATGTGATTTTCTATATAACATCCCTTTCCACACTTTTCAATTTTTACTATTTAGTTACTGTTGCGGAAACACTATTTGTCATTCCCGCGGAAGCGGGAATCCAGATTTTTCGTTCTGGACCCCTGCTTTCGCAGGGGTGACATCGTTGGTTTTTGTTTTCCACAACAGATACTATTTAACTTTTTCGCTCCCAATGTTTCCGCTCCTTTTCTCTTCCCACTTTTCGACCAGCCACCACTTTGGTTTCTTGCGATTCGCGTAATCCAGATATATCTTAAAAACCTCACCCTCCGAATCCCTCACAACATAATAGCGGCGATGCCTTCGCGTACGCCATTTCTGACTGCGAGGGGGCAGCCCGCCATACCCAATATCAACGCGTTCGTCCAGCACTTCCACGACATCATGGACCGCTCCCCGCCACTTGAAACGCACAGGCCGCGGCGACGTCTCGGCTTTTTCGACTTCAATACTTTCTCCAACGAATTCTTCCATCGTAAACAGTCCTTGAGACTAAAAGCACATAACGATGAAGCTCACCGACAATGCTTCCACAACGTAAACTCTGGACACATTGGTTAAAATTATTTTAATTTTCTAACGCACCTGACATAATTCTTTATTCTTACCTCATCTCGCTGAGGTCCCAACCCTCTAAGATAATTCGATGGATTCCCGGATTTAAAATCGCCGCGGGTAGCGCCCGAACCATGAGTATCCATTCCCCTGAAATCAACTGCTTTTCCAAATGCTATATACAAAGCAAGTTCAGGCCTGTCCAGATATGTGGTGCTCGTCCAGAACCACCCGTTTTTATCCGTTGTAAACATAACAGGATTCACGGCCGGCTCATTCCTCGTATAATCCACAATGCTCTGCAGCTCTTTTACGTCGGGCAAATACCAGTCGTCATAACCAGCCAATTCCAGGTTTTCCGCACAGGACAAAGCATCCTCCCAGTTCCTTGCAATGCCGTCATCCGCTTTCTGCCACATCAGCCCCGTTGCCAAATCGCTTATCGTACCGTCACCGTTATCAACAAATTTGTTCTTTCCGTAATCCTTATTGCCCCGGACTAAACGCACATAAAACTTCGGAGCACCCCTTCTTCCTCTATATTTCGGATAACATTTTATATGTCCGTCCGCAAAGTTAAAACCAAACACACCTTCGGCCCCCCGCATTATGGTTCCGATGTATTCATTACTTGAGATATATTGTGCATCAATCATACGATTGCCGTTCGCATCTTCCGCCATAGGTTTCCTGAAATACTTCTTATCGACCGGATATTCGAAATCAAAATAGTCTGTATTAACATAAGGAATTGCCTTTCTCACATCACCGTTAAAAACGGCAACAGACACAAGTTCCTTAATACATGGAAGTCGCCAATCTGTATATCCTCCCGTATTACAATCCTTTACATACCCGGCTATATCGCTCCAGAGCATTTTTTCGCTTGCCGCTTTTTCCCACATCAGACCGGTTGTAATATCTGTTATTGTCCCGTCTCCGTTGTCCTTATACGAGAAATCAAAACCCCTGTAATGTGCATCTTGCCCATAAAACGCTTCTCCTTTTTTCGGTTTCCGAATTTCACCTTTGTCATCGAAATATTTTTCAAAACCTGTATCTGTGATTTTGTACGTATAAGTCGGTCTCTGTTTGAGTTTACTAACCCCCGAGCACGAAAAAAAACAGACAAAGATCAAGCAACATGCAAACAACTTTAAGTAATTCATATTATATCTCTTATATTCTAACCAATTAACTACTCACTACTCACCAATTCCATCGCCTTTTCAAGATGCCCTAACAGATACTTCTTCCCCGGCCCGCCTAAGTGCTTCCACGGCAAAATCTCATCAGTGTCAAACTCCCTCTGCGCGAGCTTGTCTAAATCCAATCCGAATTTCTCAAATGCCTTCTGCCAGAGCGCAAAATCAAAACATTCATCCCACAAATCAAACCTCGCCCCCTCCCGCCAGGCCGCTTCAATAACATCGCATAACCGCCTGTCACCTCGGCCAATTACTGATTCCAATACGCTGCAGTTTATATCGTGGAACTTAAACTGCAAAAATTTCGCACGAAGTCTTCTTTTCTCATCGAGTATCAACTGCCTGGCCTGCTCGAAATATAATTTTGGCTTTTGTCCTAACCACCCGAACGGCGTATGAGCCTTCGGCACAAACCAGCTAACAGTAATATTAATCTGCCCCGTCTTGCCGTCTATGCCTTTTCGCAGTTTGGCTAATTGAAATGATAACTGCACAATCCGTTTTACATCCTCCAGAGTCTCACCCGGCAGACCAACCATAAAATATAACTTCAATCGCTGCCAGCCGGCCCGGTACGCCGCCTCCACCGCAGCGAACAGGTCCTCATCTTTTAGAGGTTTGTTAATGACTTGCCGTAATTTTTCACTTGCCGCTTCAACAGCAATCGTAAGACCGCCCTTCCTCACCGAAGTCAGTAATTTCGGAAGCAGCTTCAACTGCCCGTCAACGCGCAAACTCGGCAGTGATAAGCCCACATGTTTATCCTGAAAATATGCCCGAAGACCGGCAACTAATTCTTCGATCTCCGGATAATCGGCGCTTGATAAGCTCAGCAAACTTACAGTATCAAATCCCGTTGAATGGTAGCAGGCCTTCGCAATATCGATAATCTTTTCAACACTTCGATAGCGAATAGGCCTTCTGCAAAAGCTCGCCTGGCAGAATCTGCACCGCCCCGGACAGCCCCGCATAATCTCAACACTCACCCGCTCATGCACCGCCTGCACAAACGGAACTATGGGCTCAAGCGGCACAGAAGCATTTTCAAAATCTTCCACAACAGCATTCTTAAATTCCCCCGGCAAGCCGGGCAAAACCGGTTGAAACGATTTTATCTTCGCCCCTTCATACTCAAACTCATACAAAGATGGGACATAAACACATTCAAATTTCTTGGCAGCACTAAGTAGGATTTCTTTTTTCTCCGCACCAGCCTTTTTCTTCTCTCTAACCAATCCCGCAAGCTCAACCACAGCTCCTTCGCCCTCGCCTAACAAAAACAGGTCAATGAACTCAGCCATAGGCTCGCAGCAGTTCGCCATACTCCCGCCCGCAATTATCAACGGCTCATCTTCGCTCCTCCGGCAGCTTCGGACATCGATCCCGCCCAGCTCAAGCATATTAAGCACATTGGTATAGCAAAGCTCGCTGCTCAAGCTAAAGCCCACGACGTCAAAACTTTTTAGCGACACTTTGGATTCCAGACTAAACAGGGGAATATTCTTCTCGCGCAGCACCTTTTCGGCGTCAACCCACGGCGTAAAGACCCGCTCGGCTGCTACACCGTCGATACTGTTAAGAACATCATATATAATCGCTATCCCGCTATTACTCATCCCCACTTCGTAAATATCCGGAAAACACAGCGCAACGGTCAGCTCACATTGCGAGATGTCCTTTTTGATTTGGTTTATTTCCCCCCCGATATATCTGCCCGGCCTGCGAACAAAAGGCAAAAATTCCCGCTCGACCCGCTCAGCCAACATTGTTACTTCTTTTTCGTCCATACCGGAATTATTCTGTAACATCTAACTTGATGTGTGGCAGCCTCAAGCGAGTCCCGAAAAATCGGGACGAGCTTGGGGATGGCGCCGAATAACTATCAGTAACCACCACGCATTTATCGTGTTACAAACCATTATAAGCTGATTCTTGATTATTTTCTATTGATTATCACTTGATTATCAATTATCAAATTGCCGTGTAGAAAACATAAGGCCGTCGATCGTCATTGCGAGCGAAGCGAAGCAATCTCAAACACAACGATAGCTTTATCTGCCAATTAAGCACGAGATTGCCACGGCCCTTCGGGCCTCGCAATGACATCTTACAAAGCCGATTTATACTTTCGGAAGGATTTCTTATGAACACGAAAATTAGCCGCATTGTGATTGCTGCCTTCGCCGCTTGTTTAATTGTGGCGATTTATTTCTCTGCTCGCTCTAACAGACAAATCGAGCTTGACAGCGGCCATCGGCTGGTTATGGGGACATTCGCCCGCATCGTCGTCATCGCAGAAGATTTTAATACAGCTCAGAAATGTATCGAAACTGCTCTTGCAGAAATCCACAAAGTTGACGACCTGATGAGCGACTACAAGAGCGATTCGGAAATAAGCCTGATTAATAAAGACGCCGCCAAAACAGCAGTCCACCTCAGCAAATCAACTTACGAAGTCTTGCAAAGAAGCATCGAGTTCAGCAAACTTACCGATGGAGCATTTGATGTCACCGTCGGCCCTTTGGTAGATTTGTTCCGAGCAGCAAAAGACAAACAACTCCTTCCCGGTGAAGATGATATTTCCCAGGCCAAATCCAAAGTCGGTTTTGAAAAGCTAAAACTTGACGACAAAAGCAAAACTGTGCAGTTCGCCGTTGAGGGTATGCGGCTGGACCTCGGCGGAATTGCAAAAGGCTATGCTGTTGACAAGGCCGTTGAGGCATTACAAACCTCCGGCGCAATCGGCGGTATGGTTGACCTCGGCGGTGACATTCGATGCTTCGGTGCACCACCAAAAGGTAGAAACCATTGGTTAATCGGCGTGCAAAATCCAAATTTAGATGAGGATATTGGTGAACTCAACCTCGTGTTGAAACTCAAATTGGCCAACGGAGCAAGCGCAACCAGCGGTGATTATCAGCAGTTTATTCCAATCGAAGGCAGACGCTACAGCCATATTATAGACCGCAAAACAGGAACAAGTACCCAAGGCCTCTCGAGCGTAACCATTATTGCAAACAATGCAACTGACGCCGATGCCCTGGCCACAGCGGTCAGCGTAATGGGAACCGAAAAGGGCCTTGCCTTAATCGAAAAACTCCCCGCCATAGAGGCAATATTCATAACCTCACAACCGGAGTACGAAATTATAAAAACCACCGGCGCCGAAAAATATATATTAAAGAAGTGAACTGTTGTTTATTGTTATAAGAATTACACATTTAAATTTCCGATTAGCCATCCCCGTCATTCCGAGCGCAGCCGAGGAATCTATTCAAAAGCTGTCATTCCTGCGGAAGCAGGAATCCATCTTTTTCGCTTTCGTCACCTGCTTTCGCAGGGGGCAGAATAACACACGCTTGTCATTGCGAGCACCTCACCTGATTCTCAGGAAGTATGCAGAAGAAAATGGACCAACAATGTCATTGCGAAGGAGCCGCAGGCGACTGTGGCAATCTCAAACCTCGCAATACGAAAACCGTTTATTTTCTTAGGAGCGAAGCGCGGCAATCTCACATCCAAACGGATGGGTGGCAGCCTCAAGCGAAGCTTGGGGATGGCTTGATGCCTCATTCGGATTGGTCAGTTTGAATAAAGTAGTGAACTGCTGTTTGTTATCACTCAAGAATCCACAACTTTTACAACCGGTTGCTCCGGGGTCCGGGCGGTTTTGCCGCGGTAGATAATCACCTTGGTCGGACATTTATTCATCGCAGTTTCGGTCTGCTCGTTGGGCTCGTATCTGGTGAAGTCTATCCGGGCCAAATTGTCCTCCACCGAGAATACATCTGTCTGTTTAACACAGATGCCACAGCCGATACAGCCCACCTTGCAGATTGACCGTGTGCTCTTGCCCGTCTCCTTACTGTTACAGGCAACAATCATCATATTCTCATAAAAGAAAGGAACCATTTCAATTAGATTGCGTGGACAAGCCTTCGAGCAGGCCGTACAGCCGGTGCATTTCTCATAGTCAACGATAGTCATGCCGTCAACAATGTGCAGAGCATCGAACTTGCACGCTCTCGTACAGTCACCGAAGCCCAGGCACCCGAACCCACAGGCCTGCACATTTGCCAATGCATTAGCAGAAATGCAGGTTTGGATTCCTTGATACTTGGCATATAAAGTTTTGTCGTCTGTGCGAGCATGGCAGCGAACAATCGGCCTTTGTTGGGGGCCTGAATCGCTCACTTGCAGACTCAATACGTCTGCGATTTTCGCCGACGTTTCAGGCCCGCCGGGAGCACATCTGCCTAACAGTTCCGGATTTCCAAGAACCGCTTTCGCATATTGACCACACCCCGCGAATCCGCAGGCACCGCAGTCGAGATTCGGCAGGGCCTCACGGATTTGCTCTACCTTCGGGTCAACCTCAACTTTGAGCTTCACGCTTGCTATCAAAAGCACCAGCGCAAAACCACTGCCTAAGCCCAGCATTGTTACCCCCGCCGGCCACGCACTACTCCACAATTCCAATATGTCACCCCAAATCATTTCCTATCCTTTAACCACAAAGACACTAAAAGTGTAAAGTGCCTAAAGTGTAAAGTGCCTAAAGTTATTTGTTTTTTAACTTTAGTTCACTTTAGTCACTTTAGCTCACTTTAGGCACTTTAGTTCATTTTAGCTCACTTTAGTTCACTTTAGCTCACTTTTTAGAGTTTACTTGTTCGCAGCAGATGTAAAGATACCAAGTAATTCACCGCATTCTTCATATTCCCACTTCACTTTTGCCCAGGATAGCCAATTTAGCTTTATAATTACTTCCAGCCAGTATTGTGTTTCACTGGATTCACTTTCACAAATCTTAATCTTGTTTTTTAAAATCGGCTTTACTTCTTGCTCGATTGGCTTCTCGATAATTTGCACCGATGGAGGTCCCGGACTTTGTCATCTGAGTTCTTATTACCTTTCCTTCGGGTGTGTTAGGCAAAGTTCTCGATAAACGGATTATGCGCACGCCGAACTCTCGTGTCCGTTTTTCAAGCTCCTTGGCAAATTCTTTATTATCCATAACTTTAGTTCACTTTAGTCACTTTAGCTCACTTTAGGCACTTTCTCACCTAATCATTCCTGCAAAACCCATAAAGGCCAGGGCAAGGATACCTGCGGTAATCAGGGTAATCGGTGCACCTTTGAGGCACTTCGGAACGTCAGCCATATTCAGATTTTCTCGAATGCCGGCCATAATGCAAATCGCCATCGTAAAACCGATACCGGCACCGAAACTAAGAACAACCGCTTCAAGCAGAGAGTCAATGCCCCAAAGGTTTATAAACAAACACAATCCCAATATCGCACAGTTCGTTGTAATCAGCGGCAAAAATATACCAAAGCTCTCGTACAAAGAAGGGAAGAACTTTCGCAGATACATTTCCACCAATTGCACGGCACCGGCAATAACCAATATGAAACAAACGTATCGCGTAACCTCCAGACCAAGTTTCATCAGTACCCAATTATCAATCATCCACGTCAGCGTACCACTGAGTGTAACAACAAATGTCACCGCCAGCCCCATACCGAAAGCCATATCGATTCTGCCCGAAACTCCAAGATAAGGACAGATACCCAGAAACTTCGTAAAGACAAGGTTCTTGACTACGACGATAGATATAAAGCCGATAAGCAGAATGTTAAGAGTATCCATAAACCTTTCCTCTCAAGCTTCCCTTTTGGTAATCACGTTCACCAGTCCTAACATCAGTCCTAAAGTTATAAATGCCCCTACCGGCATGCCCATCGCCGCCCACGGCACAAACCAACCACCTTCTTTGAGCAGAGCAAGTATCTGTATTTCGAATATCGCACCCGTAGCGAGCAGCTCCCTGATGCCGGCTAAAACACACAATGTAAGCGTAAAGCCCACACCCATCCCAACCGCATCGATGACACTTACAATAAGACCGTTTTTACTGGCACAGGCCTCAGCACGGCAAATGATAATGCAATTGACGATAATCAGCGGAACATAAGGACCTAACACTTCGCTCATTTCCGGCTGGAACGCCTTCAGGAACAAATCCGCAATAGTAACGAAAGTGGATATTGTCAATGTGAACATCAGTATCCGCAGATGCGGCTTAAGAAGGTTGCGCATCAGACTGACTATAATGTTGCTGCAGACAAGCACAAAGATTACGCAGCAGCCCATAGTCAGGGCCGGCTTGACCGCAGCCGTAACCGCCAATGTCGGACACATCCCTAATAGCAGCCGAAACACCGGATTCTCACGCCACAACCCGGCTATCAGAGTCTGTCCGTAAAACGCAGTTCTAACTTCACTCTTATCTGTCATTACCGATTTGTCCTTTTTGTTGCATCTGTTCCTTAATCTGGGTCAAGAAACTATTGATTATTTCGAGCACTGCTTCGCTGCTTACAGTAGCCCCGCTTATCGCAACGATTTCAGCGTCGATTTTCTTAGGGTCGCCCGATGGTATAAGCTTGAGTTCCTCAGCCGGCGCACCCTTAAACTGGTCTCGGTAGTAGTCGTATTTTATCTGGTCGCCGAAGCCGGGTGTCTCATTGCTTGCCAGCACATCGAAACCTGCGAGCTTTTCAAAATCTTTGTCCACAGCTACAACCAGCTCAATCTTGTCCGCAAAACCCGACCCGTCGGCATTAAAACTCCAGCCGACACATTCGTCTTCCTCCGACATAGCTCTATAGACTTCAATTTTCTCTTTTTTGCCCTGGATAGACTCAATTTCGATTTCTGTGTCTAACACAAAGTTTTTAGCTTCCGGCAGCAGAGCACCAACCAGCCGATTGCGCTTGTTGATTTTGTTCTGCACTATCCTTGGTGACAGCGCGGCGTTAGTAACCGCTATCAGCAGCCCAAAGAAAAACGACGCCACAATCAACAGCCAGCTTTGTTGAATAAAATGTTTTATTTTAAGCATTACTAAACCTTTTTTGCTACAATGCTACAAAGTCACGAATCCCCTAATACCCTGATAACCTGATAACCTGATTATACACACACCGAACTCTCGTATTCTTTTTTCGAACTCCTTAGCGAATTCTTTATTATCCATAACTTTAGTCACTTTAGCTCACTTTAGTCACTTTAGCTCACTTTAGTCACTTTAGTTCACTTTAGTCACTTTAGGCACTTTCGTTCACTTTAGCTCACTTTAGTCACTTTAGCTCACTTTAGGCACTTTTATTTTCCCGGTTCGCCTCCTGCCGGAACCCGCTTGCAGAGTCTATCAATCAAAGGCGTTACCGCATTCATCAGGAGAATAGAAAACATCACACCTTCCGGATATTCTCCCACAATTCTTATAAGCATCGTTATCGTTCCTACCCCGATACCGAAAATCCACATTCCCCTGCGTGTCAAAGGGGCCGTAACAGGGTCGGTAGCAATGAAAAAGGCACACAGCAATAAACCGCCGCTGCACAGGTGGAAAAACGGCTGAACGTATGAATACGAATCTTTCCAGTATGCTATCGTCGCAAAAACAAAAGCAGAAACCAAAACCGCCAACGGAATATGAAAGTTTATCGTTCGCCTTATCAACAAATAGAGACCACCGATCAATAGTGCAATTACGCTCGTCTCACCCAGACATCCGCCAACCTCACCCGTGAACGTTGCCTTAAATTGTGCCTCGCTGTAGATGTCAGCTCCCAATTCATTTTTTATCGCCAGCTTACTCCAGGCCAATGGCGTTGCCTGCGTTTTTACGTGCACTATGTTTTCCTGGGCTATCGCAGGCATTGCGGCATCCATTGTCGCCGGAACCGTCCAGCTTGTCATCAACACACCAAAAGAGGCCGTCAGAAATGTCCGCCCGACCATAGCAGGATTGAAAATATTCGCCCCGAGTCCGCCAAAAACCATTTTGCCGATTGCCACGGCAAAAACGCTGCCGACTACTGCCGTCCAAATAGGCAGCCTCGGCGGAAGCGATAACGCAAGGATTATGCCGGTAACTACAGCACTGAAATCACCGAGTGAATTGGGCTTTTTACGAATTACGTTACAAAGCCATTCGGTCGCCACTGATGAGATAACGCAGATACAAATAAGGATAAGCGCACGGATGCGAAAATAATACCCCGCCGCCGCCATAGCCGGCGCCAGACCGATTATGACATCTATCATAACGCTCCGCGTCGAAAGACGTTCGCTGATATGCGGCGAACAAGAAACTCGTATATCTGTAAGCATTTTCTCCTATCTCACATCTCGTTTAATAGTGAGCTAAAGTGAGCTAAAGTGCCTAAAGTGAGCTAAAGTAAAAAAATAATCCATAACTTTAGGCACTTTAGTCACTTTTAACTTTAGGCACTTCACACTTACCTACACCGGTACTTTCTTCTTTTGCCTGGCGAGAAAAATTTTGCCTGTCTTGATATATCCGGTTATCTCTATATTAGCGGGACAAACGTAGCTGCAGCAGCCGCACTCCATACATGCACTCATATAATATCTTTCCGCTACGTCTAAGAGATTGTATTTCACAGCGTGGGCGATTTTCGTCGGGTTCAAATTCTCAGGGCAGACCTCCAGACACCTGCCGCAGCGAATACAAGCCGTTTGGCGCCTTGCGAATTTAGCTCTGCCTATCTGTTCTTTTGTTAATACCGTCACCGCATTGGTCGTTTTCGTAATGGGCGTCTTCAAATCGGCTATTGCTATCCCCATCATTGGTCCGCCGAGGATTACCTTTGCGGACTTTTGAGTAACTCCCCCGCAAAATTCAATAATATTTTCAACTGACATCCCTATCGGAAAATTGTAATTGCCGGGCTTGGCAATCGCCTCTCCCGTTACGGTTACAATCCTGTGCGTCAGCGGCAAATCCGAAATGACCGCCTCGGCTATCGCCGCAACTGTCGCAACGTTAAGCACCACCACACCTATCATCGGGGGAATCCCCCCCGTAGGGACATTTTTCTTTAGAACCGCCTTGATAAGCTGTCTTTCGCCGCCCTGCGGATATTTTGTCCTGACCGGAACAACTTTGATACCGCCACTATTTGCGAAAGTCTCCAAGGCCGACTTCATAACATCTATCGCTTCGGGCTTATTATCTTCGATGGCGATAATGGTCTGTGAGCAGCCGGACGCCTTCCGCGCAAGTTTGACACCCGCAATAATTTTCTTGGTCAGCTCAAGCATAATACGATAATCGCAGGTGATATACGGCTCGCACTCACAACCGTTAATTATCAGCGTCTCTTTAGGCAATCGAGGATTTGGTTCTATCTTGACCCTCGTCGGGAAACCCGCTCCGCCCATACCAACGATACCAGCCTGTCGCACAGCTTCGCATATCTGTCCCGCCGAGTAGTTCTTCTCATCGAAATCATCTTTTAACCTGAAGGACGACCACTTTGTCGGACTGTAAGGAAATGCACCTATAACTATTGCCATGCTTCGACCAAGGACCGCATGAGACCGCAAGGCGATTTCTTTTACTTTACCGGTGATAGGCGAATGGACCGGAGCCGAAACAAATGCGTCGCAATC
Organism: Candidatus Aegiribacteria sp.; assembly: GCA_048635425.1. Classification (GTDB taxonomy): domain Bacteria; phylum Planctomycetota; class Phycisphaerae; order Sedimentisphaerales; family Anaerobacaceae; genus NIOZ-UU13. The sequence continues at coordinate 5,001 of JAIVYN010000018.1, read as the reverse complement.
GCCGATTTTCTGCCCCGCCTGGACAGCATCTCCTTTTCTAATCAGCGGCCGGCAAACTGCACCAATATGCTGGCTAAGCATCACCGCAACTTCCGTCACGGCCGGCCCCCGCTCTATCTCTTTGTCACGGGTAAGCTCCTTTTTCTCCGGCGGATGTGCCCCACCGGGAAAAGAAAATCTACCTTTCACATTGACATATTTCATATATTTTGTTCAACATCCGATATTTCTTGCTCGGAACTCGATATTCTTTCGTCCATCATCCCTCGCCCCTCATCTCTCAGCCGTCTTCTGCCCTCAGTCCTCAGTATTCAGTCCGTGTCTTAAATGTCCGTGTCAGTCAGTGTCTTAAATATCTGTGTCCGTCAGTATCTTAAACGTCAGTGTCAATCAGTGTACTAAAGAGTCCGTGTTAGTCAGTGTCTCAGAAGTCAGTGTTGGTCCGTGTTCTATTTATCACTCTTACAATCAATATGCAAATAAAAGTCACCACCAGGGCCAACAAAAAGCTAAAGGCTGTCTGCAAATGTTGGCTGCTTATTGCTTTGGCAAAGATTTGTTGAAAAGCTGCTAATGAGACAATAAAAACCACCAACGGCAGCAAAAAAGCAACAATAACCTTAATTACAACCGAAGGCCCTTCAACATCCCCCAACTGCTCGTAAATCCTCCGGCAGTCGTGCTTTTGATTACAGTCTTCACAGAATACCTGTTTCGCCATAGTTTTCGCTACCATATAGTGAAAACGGAATTTATAATAGATACCACCAGGATTTTCAAACATAACTTTTCATAATTTTGAATATTGAATATTATTATGACCGGAAAGCTCACACTGTTAATATTAAGTCTTGCCATTTGCTTCTGTACCGGCTGTGCAATCAATCCGATAACCGGCCAAGAGGAGATGATGTTTTTTTCACAAAACAAGGACATCGAGATAGGTCAAAAATACGCCCCTGAGATTGAAAAGCATTTAGGCGGAAAAATCGACGATGAGAGTTTGCAAAATTATATTGACAGTGTAGGCCAGAGAATCGCACGCATCAGCCACAGGCCTAACTGGGAATTTCACTTCACCGCTGTCGAACATAAAATGGTAAATGCTTTTGCTTTGCCCGGCGGGCATATTTTTATCACCAAAGGTATGCTTAAAAAATTGACCACTGAAGCCCAGCTGGCTGCCTTGCTGGCGCACGAAATAGTACACGTTACCGCACGACACAGCTCTGCAGCTATTAGCAGACAAATGGGCCTGAGTTTTCTATTTCTTGGTGCGACTGCTGCCGGCGCCAAGATTCCCCAGGACGCTTCAAGGGCGGCAGGAATTGCTTTGCAGCTTATTGGCCTTAAATATAGCAGAGTGCAGGAGAAGCAGGCTGACGTGGCCGGCATGGACTATATGGTCGTCGCCGGATACAATCCTCACGGTGCGCTTGAGCTTCACCAGATGTTGCAGGACCAGGACAAAGTCAAACCCGTCGAATTTCTTTCATCGCACCCTTCTCCCAAAAATCGGATAATTTATTTAAACGCAAGGATTCAAACAAGGTACGACAGCCCTGAAGGCTTGAGAATCGGAAAAAACACCTACCGCTCCGCCGTCCTCGACCGTTTACCCAAGGACCCAATCGAAATATCACCACTCGACCACCTAACCGATCAATAATAAATCGAATCGTCATTGCGAGGCCTGCCTTTTAGACCGAAGCAATCTCAATACTGTTTAGCCCACGGACCTGTGCCGTGGGGTGCAAACTTAGTTTAGTTAGCTCACTTGCTTTCTTTAGTTTACCCCCGAGAACTACCCCCTTGACTTACTGCAGGGGGTCGGTGGCCCCAGACATTTATATCTGCCTGTCCATAGTTTTGTTATTTCACCAATTCAACGAAATCCTCGGCCGAAAACCAAAAATGGCAAAATATATCTTTCACCCCTAATACCCCCTTTTTCCTTTTACACCTTTTTAACTCTCCGAAAAAAGAAATAAAAGGCATCCTTAGCTCGACTTTTGCCATTTTTTAGGCTGTTAAATGATGGAGAAAAAATACATTGGCGCAAGAAATAGACTCCTGCCGATGCTTATTATTGTTAAAGATAATAAGTTCGGAAAGGAGTCTATTATGCTTACTATTCCATCGGCAGCACAGTCGCTTTTCATGAGTTTTTCTATAGCATTCACCCAGCCAACGTTCCAGCGAATTCTTCCACTGGCAATTGGAGGTGTTCTTACAATGGGACGCCGAACCGTCACTGGGATACTCTGGACGATGCGAGGCCTGATCAAAGGGCATTTCAGCACCTACCACCGGGTTTTCTCTCGCGCCGTTTGGTCGCTGTGGCCTTTGGGCAAGGTTCTGGCGGGAGCGATCCTGCGTCAGATCCCACCCGACGAACCGGTTCTGGTCCCTATGGACGACACCACCGCCCAGCATCGCGGTAAGTGTGTTTACGGTAAGGGCTGCCATCATGACGCGGTGCGTTCGGCCCATAAGCACGTGGTCTTTCGCTGGGGACACCGCTGGGTCGTACTGGCTATCTCCGTAAAGTTCCCTTTTACCTCGTGGCGTTGGGCTCTGCCGGTATTGGTGGCATTGTACCGTCCGGAGCAACTTAACCACGCCGAAAAACGCCGGCATAAAACACCCCCTCATCTGGCCCGTCAATTGATGGCGGTGCTGATTCACTGGTTTCCTGAGCGAAAATTCGTGTTTTTGGGCGATGGAGGTTACGCCTCGCATGAGTTGGCGAAGTTCTGTTATCGCCATCAACGTCATGCCACGCTGGTCAGCCGCTTTCATGGCGACGCCAATCTCTACGCTCCAGCGCCGAAAGGAAAACCACGAATAGGTCGGCCACGAATCAAGGGATGTAAACTGCCAACGCCCCAAGAAGTGGTGATACATCGTCAACTCACCGAAGCTACGGTCAGTTGGTATGGTGGCTCTGACCGTCGTGTCCAACTTACCAGCGACACCGGGCATTGGTATAAGTCCGGTGCGGGTTTGGTGCCAATTCGCTGGGTCTTCGTCCACGATATTCAAGGTACACATCGAGATGAATACTTTTACACTACCGATACGAGCCTCAGGGGTGGGCAAATTGCCAGTTGGTTTACGTCCCGCTGGCCCATAGAGACCACGTTTCAAGAGGTACGTACCCACTTGGGTTTTGAAACGCCGCGACAGTATGTCGCCAAGTCGGTATTGCGTACTGCCCCGTGTCTGCTGGGCCTGTTCAGTGTGGTCTGCCTGATTTTTGCTGAGCATACGCTCCATCATCGTCTCCGAGTACGACGGACGCAATGGTATGTCAAAGCCGAGCCTACCTTCTCGGATGCCATCGCAACCGTACGACGACTGTTTTGGCAAAAAACTATTTTTGAAAAGGCTCCATACAATAAAGGTTTCGAAAAACTATCACCAAAATTCAGGAACTTACTGCTGGACTACCTGAGTCAGGCAGCGTGATTATATAAAATGGCAAAAGTCGAGCTGAGTAATGGCCCATATCGGAATTTTACGGCCGCCGAAATCCTTCCAAACGTTCTTATTCCAGACAGGCTTGTGTGTGTTTATGTCTATGCAATACAAGTCGCCGTTATGACCGCATGAATAAACATGATTGCCGTCTACTATAGGTACGCTTCGCGAGCCGGGAAACATAACACGTCCGGGAGCGTCGTATGCAAAATTCCAGAGTTCTTTACCATTGGAAAGGTCAAAACACCGAAGATTATCACCAACCTTGTCATCTCTGTCGAGTAAATAGACTTTACCGTCTTTGATTACGGGTCCGCCAAATCCTCTGCCAACAGTAACGGTCCATAGAACTTCCGGCCCATTCTCAGGCCAGGAGCGCAGAAGCCCTTTTTCCGGCGAGATTGCATTTCTATCCGGCCCAAGATACTGAGGCCAATCGGCCAAAGTGCTGCCGATCGTTATCGTTACAATTGCTGCTATCAGCATTACTTTAGTCTTCATTTTCTTTACTCCTAAAAATTATTATCTGGAATTTCCCATTTGAACACTTAACAAACATAATCTTCTATGTACGACATCAATTATCTCATCAAAATCTATCAAATTGTTACTTTTTCGCACAAATCCATTTGTGAAATCCGGGGTAATACCATTTCTTAAGTTATTGTAAAAAATTCGGAGCTTCTTTCAAGATAAGGATATTCTATGTGGAGAAACAGACTCTGCCCCACACTCTGTGTAACCTTCCGAATGTGAAGACGTTTGGAGAATCCGTTTTATTTCATAATTAAATCAAATTTTTACCATTTTATTTGAGGGGTATACTTCAGGAAGTGTGGTTGGGCTATCTCCTCCAAACTATTTGCCGTCAGCAAAACGACACAGCATGATAACTTCGGTTAAAGGTCTGTGCAAAGTAGAAAGGTATCCTGAACATAAGTTTATATTTAATAGATATTTACATATATGAAGATTTCTTTCTCACCGTTTACTTAATCCGATGTTAAAAAAAGTGCTTTTTTATTCATTTTTTTGTTGACAATGTTTGTAAATACGTTAAAATACACGTATGTTAGCCAGCAGGCAAACATAAACCGCCAGCAGGCGAAGATGACATTTCAGTTTGCATGTCGTAAGCCACCGAGTGACAAGGACTTAGAGCCAGCAGGCCCAGATTCGTGAATCCAGTATCCAGTATCGAGTATCCAGTATCGTGAATCCAGAATCCAGTATCCAGAATCGAGTATCAAGAATCGAGAATCCAACTTTAGCTCACTTTAGGCACTTTAGGCACTTTAGCTCACTTTTCACTAACTCGCCCCTCTACATCTGTCGAGGACCCTCTACAAATCAGCTCTTTTTATGCAAAACAAACCCAATTTCCGAAAGGTACAAATGAATATAAGCGTCTATTCAACAATGGATTATGAAAATATAAGTGATTGGAAAAATGGTCAAAACAAACCCAATTCAAACCCAATCAAACCCAATTCCCAAAAAGCCCAAATGAACGTAAAC